>JBDKJU010000117.1:0-8749 GCA_039796435.1 Pseudomonadota bacterium
TTCTTGAAAATACCGGCTTCTTTGGCCAGCGTCAGCGGTGCAAAGCCGGTCCATCCGGACAGGCCAACTGCGACTTTGGTGTCTTGGGCGAGGGCAGTGGTGGTGAAGCAGGCGCATACGGCGAGGCTGAGTGCGGCGAGAGTGTGTTTCATGGGGGCTCCTAAAAATATGAAATATAAAAAATGAAAACGAAACGGTGGCGGGGGTAAGTGGCCGTGGCTGAGGTTTATTCAGTGATCCACAGCTTGGGTGGGGTGGGGAGGGACTTGATCAGGCTGGCCAAGCTGCCATTGTGCACGAGTTCGGCGGCCTTGCTGATATCGGGGGCGAAGTAACGGTCGCGTTCGGTGCTGGCACACACCGTGCGCAGCAAATCAATGGCGGCTTCGATGGTGGGGGCACTCGTGAGTGGGCGCTGAAAACAGATGCCCTGTGCGGCGGCCAGGTATTCAATAGCCAGGATGTGGGTGACGTTGCTGATCATGCCTTGCAAGCGACGGGCGGCAAAGGTGGCCATGGACACATGGTCTTCCTGATTGGCCGAGGTGGGCAGACTGTCAACGCTGGCCGGGTGTGCCAGCGATTTGTTTTCGCTGGCCAGTGCGGCAGCCGTGACGTGTGCAATCATGAAACCAGAGTTCAGGCCAGGGGCATCGGTAAGAAAGGGTGGCAGACCGGAGACCGTGTGGTCTATGAGCATGGCAATGCGACGCTCGGCAATGGCACCGGTCTCGGCAATGGCAACAGCCATGGCATCACAAGCTAAGGCCACGGGCTCGGCGTGGAAGTTGCCGCCGGAGAGCACCTCTTGACTGTCGTTGAATATCAAGGGGTTGTCGGTGACGGCATTGGCCTCACGCGTGAGGATAAGCGCGGCATGACGCAGCTGATCAAGGCAGGCCCCCATGACTTGGGGCTGGCAGCGCAGACTGTAGGGGTCTTGCACACGATCGTCGCGGTCGCGGTGTGAATTGCGTATGGCGCTGCCCTTGAGCAGATCGCGGTAGATCTGCGCCACGGCCATTTGTCCACGCTGGCGTCTGAGTGCATGAATGCGGGCATCAAAGGGTCCATCGCTGCCACGTGCAGCATCGACCGTCATGGCACCGATGATGAGGGCCGACTCAAGCACCGGCTCAAAGCTGAGCAAAGCGTGCAGAGCCAAGGCCGTAGAAGTTTGCGTGCCGTTGATGAGGGCGAGCCCTTCTTTGGCTTGCAGACGAAGGGGGGGGATGCCTAGCTGCTGCAATATCGGGGCAGCGGCTACTTTTTTGCCCTCTTGCAAGAGCTCACCTTCGCCGATAAGGGCCAGACTCATGTGCGCCAGCGGGGCCAGATCGCCCGAGGCACCTACCGAGCCTTGGCAGGGGATGTAAGGGGTCAGGCCGTGATTGATAAAGGCCAGCAGGCTGTCCAGACAAGACTCGCTCACCCCGGAGTAAGCCTGCGCCAGCGCATTGACTTTAAGAATCATCATCAGCCGCACCACGGCGGGGGCCAGTGGCTCGCCCACGCCCACGGCATGGGAGCGAATGAGGTTGAGTTGCAGGGTGGCCAAATCTGTCGAACTGATGCGCTGATTGGCCAGTTTGCCAAAGCCGGTGTTGATACCGTAGGCGGGGGTGTCGCCGCTGGCCATGCCAGCCACGGTGTGCTGGCAGGCACGCAGGCGTTCGCGGTCGGCGGGGCTGATGCTGATTGGCGCCGACGCACGATACAGCTCGGTGAGCTGATCTAGGCTTAGTTCACCAACTGGCAAATGTGCTGTGGGTTTCATGGTGTTGCCAAGGTTATGTTGCCGCTGAAGGCAGCATGGGCAAATGCAGGGCATGTTCCTGAGCACAAGCCTGGGCAATGGCATAACCTGCGTCGGCATGGCGCATGACGCCTGTGGCTGGGTCATTCCACAGCACGCGCTCCAGGCGCTGCGCAGCCTCGGGCGTGCCGTCGCAGACAATCACCACGCCCGAGTGTTGTGAATAGCCCATGCCCACGCCACCGCCGTGGTGTAAGGACACCCAAGTGGCACCACTGGCGGTATTGAGTAGGGCGTTCAGGAGGGGCCAGTCAGACACGGCGTCAGAGCCATCCATCATGCCCTCGGTTTCGCGGTTGGGTGAGGCCACCGAGCCTGAGTCCAAGTGGTCGCGCCCGATCACAATGGGGGCTTTGAGTTCGCCAGTGTTCACCATTTCATTGAAGGCAAGACCGGCCCGATGGCGCTCGCCAAGGCCTATCCAGCAAATGCGTGCGGGCAGGCCCTGAAAGGCGATGCGCTCGCCCGCCATGTCTAGCCAGCGGTGCAGGTGTTTGTTGTCGGGGAACAGAGTTTTCATTTTCGCATCGGTTTTGCGAATGTCTTCGGGGTCGCCCGAAAGCGCTACCCAGCGGAAGGGGCCAATGCCACGGCAGAACAGGGGGCGAATATACGCGGGCACAAAGCCGGGGAAGTCGAAGGCATTGGCCAGCCCTTGATCTTGAGCTGCTTGGCGGATGTTGTTGCCGTAGTCCACCGTGGGGACACCCATCTTGGCGAATGCCAACATGGCCTCGACATGGGTTTTGCAGCTGGCTTGAGCCGCGGCCTTGAGGCGGGCGTGTTGGGAGCTGTCGGCACGCGCGGCTTCCCACTGCGCCATGCTCCAGCCACTGGGCAAATAGCCGTTGATGAGGTCGTGGGCAGAGGTTTGGTCAGTGACCAGGTCCGGAGTGATGTCACCGGCCTGTGCACGTTTGACCAGTTCGGGCAGAATTTCAGCGGCATTGCCCAAAAGTCCGATGGACACGGCCTGTTTTGCCTGAGTGTATTTTTTCAGGCGGGCGATGGCATCATCAAGCGAACTCGCCTGCTCGTCGAGATAGCGCGTTTGCAAACGAAAATCAATGCGGCTCTGGGCACATTCGATATTGAGCGAACACGCCCCGGCAAAGCTGGCGGCCAGTGGCTGCGCGCCGCCCATGCCACCCAAGCCGGCGGTCAATATCCAGCGACCGGCAAGGTCGCCGCCGTAGTGCTGTCGGCCGGCTTCGACAAAGGTTTCGTAAGTGCCTTGCACAATGCCCTGGCTGCCGATGTAAATCCACGAGCCGGCGGTCATCTGCCCGTACATCATGAGGCCCTTGCGGTCGAGCTCATGAAAGTGTTCCCAATTGGCCCACTTGGGCACGAGATTGGAGTTGGCCAACAACACCCTCGGTGCCTCGCAGTGGGTGCGAAACACGCCCACGGGTTTGCCGGATTGAATGAGCAAGGTCTCATCCGGTTTCAGCTTTTTGAGTGTGAGCAGTATTTGTTCAAAGCTATCCCAGTCACGTGCGGCCTTGCCAATGCCGCCATACACCACCAGCTTATCCGGCGCCTCTGCCACGCCTGGGTCGAGGTTGTTGTGCAGCATGCGGTAGGCCGCTTCAATCTGCCAGTTTTGGCAGTTGAGCTCAGGGCCGGTGGGGGCTTTGATGGGGCGTGCTTTCATGCAGGCCATTGTATTTCAGTCCTCAAGTACTTTAAACTCAAAGTATGCAGAAATGGCACCACATTCATCTGGCCCAGGTAGATCCCGAGCCTTGGCGTAACGGCGGTGGCTTGACCCGCACCCTGCTCGCATGGCCAGAGACGCAGTGGCTGGTGCGGGCGAGTGTGGCCGAGATTCACCAAGATGGGCCGTTTTCACGCTTTGACGGAATCGACCGCGCCTTTGCCGTATTGTCTGGCGAGGGCGTGCTGCTGGGCGAGCGACGCATTCAAAAAGCTCAGGCTTTGCATGTGTTTTCAGGTGAAGAAGCGCCGTACTGTCGCTTGCTGGGTGGCACAACAGTGGATTTAAATTTTATGTGGCAGCGTGAACAGATAGAAGTGTCTTTGACCCCGCAACGGCACTGGGCCTGTGCGCTGTTTTCGCACACACACCTGTCTCTGAAATTTACCGAGCAACTGCAGGAATTGGTGCCGGTGGCAGATGATGAGTATGTATTGGCATGGCGGCGCAGAATATGAATACGCTGTGGCGGCACGTGCAGGTGGCCACTTTTGCTGACGTGGGGTATGGCTGGCAAGAAGACATTTGCCTGTTGTGCAGCGACGGCAAGATCAGCTTTATCGGTAAGCTCGGAGATTTGCCTGGCCACACACACATCGATCAAGAGCACGATGGGCAAGGTGCTTGCATTACGCCCACGCTCATTGACTGCCACACCCATCTGGTCTACGCGGGTAATCGCGCGCTTGAGTTTGAATTGCGTCTCGAAGGGGCAAGTTATGCAGACATCGCCCGTGCCGGTGGAGGCATCCGTGCCACCGTGGCGGCCACGCGCGCGGCCAGCGAGGCGGAGCTCTTGGCCTTGGCAGTGCCTCGCGCGGCGGCGCTCATGCGCGAAGGTGTGGCACGCATAGAAATCAAAAGCGGCTATGGTCTGTCTCTGGAGAGTGAGCGTGCCTGTTTGCGGGTGGCACGTCAGCTTGGCAAACAACTGGGCATTGCGGTGCACACCACCTATCTTGCAGCACATGCCTTGCCAGCGGAGTTCGCTGGTCGCAGTGACGACTACATCGAGAGTGTGAATGCATGGATGCGCGTGTGTCACGATGAGGGCCTCATCGACGCGGTTGACGTGTTTTGCGAAGGCATCGGCTTTACACCGGCGCAAACGGAGAGCGTGTTTGCGCAGGCCAAGCTGCTGGGTTTGCCAGTGAAGTTGCATGCCGAACAACTCTCTGACCAAGGTGGCGCAGCACTGGCTGCACGGTATCAGGCATTGAGTTGCGATCATCTGGAGTATCTCAGCGAAGCAGGCGTGACCGCCATGGCGGCGGCGGGTACCGTGGCAGTGCTCCTGCCTGCTGCCTATTATTTTTTGCGCGAGACCAAGCTGCCACCCATAGAACTCTTGCGGCGTGCAGGGGTGCCCATGGCCTTGGCCACAGATCATAATCCAGGCTCATCGCCCATGCTCTCGCCGCTGCTGGCCATGAACATGGCCTGTACTTTTTTTCGTCTCACACCACTGGAGGCTTGGCAGGGGTTCACTGTACACGCGGCTCGGGCTTTGGGTCTGAGCGCTGCGAGCGCTACGCTGCGAGTTGGTGGCGCGGCTGACTTTGTGCTCTGGTCAGCAGCGCATCCGCGTGAGTTGATTTATCCCTTTGGGCACCGTCCTGTGACTTCCTTGGTGTTGAACGGACAAATAAAAACATGAACACGATTTTTGACTTGAAACAAGGCAATACGCCCGTGCTGTTGAGCTTGCCACATGTGGGCACGCACATTCCAGAGCCTCTGCGTGGGCAATACGTGACACGCGCCCTTGCGGTGGAGGACACTGATTGGCATTTGTCCGAGCTCTATGCATTTGCACAGGATCTGGGGGTCAGCATCATCACTCCCCGCGTGTCACGTTACGTGATAGACCTCAACCGCCCCCCCGACAATACCCCTATGTACCCGGGCGCGGCCAACACCGAGCTCTGCCCGACGCGGTTTTTTACTGGCGATGCCTTGTATCAGGCAGAGGCTTCGCCCGATCCCGAAGCAGTGAGTGCGCGCAGGAACACTTATTGGCAGCCCTACCACACTGCTTTGACGCAAGAGCTGGCGCGCATCAAGGCACAGCATGGCTTTGCGCTGTTGTGGGATGGTCACAGCATACGCTCGCGCTTGTCTTGGCTGTTTGAGGGGCAATTACCCGACCTCAACTTGGGCACGGCCAATGGCGCAAGTTGTGACCCAACTCTGCGTGCCGAATTAAGCGCCGTGTTGCAAAGACAGCAGGACTACACCCATGCGGTGGATGGGCGCTTTAAAGGGGGCTACATCACCCGCCATTACGGGCAGCCCGCGGTGCAGGTGCATGCGGTGCAATTGGAAATGTGTCAGCGCACCTACATGCATGAACATGCGCCGTATGCCTATGATGCCCGCAAGGCCATAGAGGTGCAGGCAGTGTTGCAGGAGCTGTTTGCGGTGTTGCTGCAGTGGCGGCCGACAATATGAGCACCATGATCAAGGCTTTGTGGGCGGCGCGGGCTTGGCTAGACACGGGTTTTGCCGAAGGGGTGTTGCTGACCATTGATGAGCAAGGTCAGTGGCAAGAAATCGCTACAAATGTGCCAGCAAGCGCAGTGCCGGTGGGTACAGAGTGGTGCCACGGCACCGTATTGCCTGGCCTGATCAACGCGCACAGTCATGCGTTTCAGCGCAGCTTCGTCGGGCAGTCAGAGTGTCTGGTGGCAGGGCGAGATGATTTTTGGTCATGGCGTGAGCGCATGTACCAAGTGGCCTTGGGCATTTCTCCGGCGATGCTTAAAGACCTTGCCATCAAGCTGTATCGCGAGCTGCTCTTGGGGGGGTACACGCAGGTGTGCGAGTTCCATTACCTGCATCATGATGTGGATGGGAGTGCCTATGAAGATGAGCTGCTCATGGCCTGGACTTTGGCAGAGGCTGCGCAGGAGGTCGGCATAGGCATTACTCTATTGCCCGTGCTGTACGAACGGGCGGGTTTTGCGCAGACGAGCTTGCGTCCGGAGCAGCGCCGCTTTCGCAGCGATGTTGCATGGGTGCGCGCTGCGGCGCGGCGTTTGGCGCAGGCAAGGCTCCCCGGGGTGAATGTTGGTATTGCCATTCACTCATTGCGGGCTGCGCTTCCTGAGTCAATCTCAGCATTGGTGCATGATTTTGATGGCCCCATACACATTCATGTGGCCGAGCAAATGGCAGAAGTGGATGAGTGCCTGCGGGTGACTGGCTTGCGGCCAGTGGACTACCTGTTCAGCCTGCAAGCGCTTGATGCACGCTGGCATCTGGTGCACGCCACCCACAGCAATACAGATGAAATAGAACAGGTCGCCCGTGCAGGGGCCACCGCCGTGCTGTGCCCGAGCACCGAGGCCAACCTAGGTGATGGTTTGTGTGATTTGCCGCAGTGGCTGGCAGCTGGGGCAAGATTGGCCATCGGCTCTGACAGCCACGTGACTCGTGATGTGTTCGAGGAACTCAGACTGCTGGAGTATGGTCAGAGACTTTGGTATCGACAAAGAAATATCGCCGCCGAGCCATCGCTGTTTGCTGGCAGCAGTGCAGCGCGTTTGTTTGCACGTGTGGGCCACTATGAGAGTGGCTCGGCAGCAGGTTTTGCGCGTTGGGGTTTGCAAGTGGGCGCGCGTGCTGATGCGCTGCTGTGGTCTGAGTCCATCAGCTTGGACGAGTTGGTGTTCAGCAGCCCACGACCAGCTCTGGCGCGGGTGATGGTGGCAGGAAAGATGCGCGTGTGAATAAGTGAAGGAGAGGCAAATGTGGCAATCTTTGATGGTCATGGGAGCTGCCTTGTGGGCGGCCCAAGCTCAGGCCTTTTGTGGTTTTTATGTCGGCAAGGCTGACAGCAGTTTGTGGAACGAAGCCTCGCAAGTGATCTTGAGTCGCGATGGCCCGCGCACAGTCATCTCCATGCTCAATGACTACAAAGGCGAACTGTCGGAGTTTGCCTTGGTGGTGCCAGTGCCCACCGTACTTGAGCGCAGCCAGATCAACATTGGTGAGGCGCTTATTTTCGATCGCATGGATGCGTATTCGGCGCCGCGCTTGGCCGAATATTTTGATGCCGATCCCTGTCGTCCGCGCGTGGCCATGGCTGCCGCGCCCAGCATGGCGATGCGCAGCCAAGCCGAGATGAGCAAAGCGCTAGGCGTGACGGTAGAGGCGGCTTATACCGTGGGTGAGTACGACATTGTGATGCTCTCGGCCACACAGTCAGATGGGCTGGAGACCTGGCTCAAACAAAACGGCTACCGCCTGCCCGAAGGTGCCAGCCGTGCCTTGGCACCGTACATCAAACAGGGGATGAAATTTTTTGTGGCCAAGGTGAATCTTAAAGAGCAAGCCAAGACGGGTTTCACCAAGTTGCGGCCCTTGCAGTTTGCCTTTGAGAGCAATCGCTTCATGCTACCCATGCGTCTGGGCATGCTCAACGCCGACGCGAACAAACCGCAAGACCTGATTGTGTATGTGCTCACCCGCAACGGCCGGGTGGAGTCAAGCAATTACCGCACGCTGAAATTGCCCGCCAACATGGATTTGCCTGTGCATGTGCGCCCTGACTTCAAGAATTTTTATCGCGCCATGTTTGAGGAACAAGCCAAACGCGAGTCTTATAAGGTGGTCTGGACCGAGTATTTTTGGGACATGAGTTGGTGCGACCCTTGCGCTGCCAACCCACTGAGCGGTGATGAATTACGCAAGGCAGGTGTGCATTGGTTGACACCGGCAGCAGAGGTTCCTAGTGCCACTGCCGCCGGTGTTCTGCCACGTCGCGGCGGTCCCATGCCAGCGCCGGCCGGGGCACAGCCGGTCATGCTTACTCGTTTGCACTTGCGTTACACCAGCGATTCATTTCCGGAAGACTTGATGCTCACTGAGACCAAGGACCGCGAAAACTATCAGACACGCTATGTGATCCGCCACCCTTGGAAAGCCAAAGACCAGGAAAAATCCGAGTGCGAAGCAGGTAAAAATTATCTGCAAGAACTGATCCGACGGCAAGAAGAAGAGGCCAAGCAATTGGCCACGCTCACCGGCTGGGACATCAATGAGATTCGCAGTAAGATGAAGTTGCCTGGCGCTGTCAACGGCACCGGCAACCCTCCCAAGCCACTCAAAAACTGGTGGGAAAATTTATGGGGCCGACGCTAAAGTTGCCTGTCAGTCTGCGGGCTTTGGACGCGCGCGTTTGGCAAATCGTGTTTCTCGGCAGCCTGCTG
>JBDKJU010000118.1:0-2588 GCA_039796435.1 Pseudomonadota bacterium
CATCGACTGCCTCGGGAGGGATACTCAAAAATAAAACATAACTGGCCTGTGCGTCGTGGTGCAGCACGTCACGAAAGGCGTCTTTAAGCGCATGACTCAAGATGCGGTCGCGCACATAGCGTCCGTTGACAAAAATATGTTGTGCTGATTTACTGACCGTGGCGGTGGGCGCCAACACATAGCCCATGAGCTGGGCTGGCCCTGCTTGTTGTTCTAGGAAAATGGCTTGCCTTAGCCAGTCGTCACCAAGTATGGTCGCAACACGTTCGGCTAAATCTTGCGCTGGCCATTCGAGATTGATTTTGCCTTGATGACTGGCGCGGAAATGCACTTGTGGGTGGGTGAGGGCAGCGCGACGCACCCATTCAAGGGCGTGGGCATATTCTGTGGCGGCGGATTTTAAAAATTTGCGCCGTGCAGGGGTATTGTGAAACAGGGCACTGACGCTGATGTGTGTGCCTTGATTGCAGGCGGCAGGTTGTACTGCGGAGACCAGGCCATGCTCAGCGGTGATTTCATGCCCGTAGGGGTCAGCCGCAATTTTGCTTTTGATGTTGACTTGCGCCACCGCTGCGATCGAGGCCAGGGCCTCACCGCGAAAGCCATAACTGGCCACCGTTTCTAGGTCGTGCAGACTGGCAATTTTGGAGGTGGCATGTCTGGCCAGTGCGAGGGGCAAATCGGTGGCGGAGATGCCGTGGCCGTTGTCGCGTATGCGGATGAGGTCCATGCCGCCGTTGATGAGCTCGATGTGTATTTCTGTTGCGCCCGCATCAAGGCTGTTTTCGAGTAATTCTTTCAGGGCGGCGGCGGGGCGCTCGATGACCTCGCCCGCAGCTATTTGGTCGATGAGTAAATGCGGCAGGGCATGGATTTTGTTCACACGTGTTGGGCAAGCCAGGCATGCACGCGCGCGTCAATTTGCGCAGCGCTTAAGCTGGCTGCCTGCATCTGTAACTTGGAATCGCCTTGCTCGATGTAGGCATCCGGAAAACCCAAGATCAAGGTGTTGACTTGAATACCGCTGTGGGCAAAAAACTCCAGCACGGCACTGCCTGCCCCACCGGCCACGACATTTTCTTCCAACGTGATGAAGTGCGTGTGCTCGCTGGCCAGTTCGGTTAATAAGGCGGTGTCCAGAGGTTTGACAAAGCGCATGTCGACGAGGCTGGCGTCTAAGGTCTCGGCCAAGGCAGACACTGTGTGCAGCAAGGGGCCAAAGGCGAGTATGGCGACCTTGCTGCCTTGGCGTTTGCGCACTGCCTTGCCCAGCGGCAGGGTGGGCAGGGTGTTTAATGCCTGAGTCGCGGCGACACCCGTGCCTGCGCCACGTGGGTAGCGCACCGCCGTGGGCACGTCCAGGGCATAGGCAGTAGACAGTGCCTGACGGCACTCGGATTCATCACTCGGGGTCATGACCACCATATTGGGGATGCAGCGTAGGTAGCTGATGTCAAAGCTGCCTGCATGTGTGGCACCATCGGCGCCGACTTGCCCAGCCCTGTCGATGGCAAAGACCACGGGCAAATTTTGCAAGGCCACATCGTGTATGAGTTGGTCGTAGGCACGCTGTAAAAAAGTAGAGTAGATTGCCACCACGGGCTTGAGCCCTTCGGTGGCGAGCCCTGCGGCAAAGGTCACCGAGTGTTGCTCGGCGATGCCCACGTCCCAGTAGCGTTCTGGGAAGCGTTTGGAAAACGCCACCATTCCTGAACCTTCACGCATGGCCGGAGTGATCGCCACCAGCCGGGGGTCTGCCTCTGCCTGGTCGCACAGCCATTGGCCAAAGATTTCTGAGTAGGTGGGCTTACTTGCCACGGCGTTGCTTTTGGCCACGATGCCTTGTGCAGGGTCAAACACCCCGACACCGTGGTAGAGAATGGGGTCGGCTTCCGCCTTGGCGTAGCCCTTGCCTTTTTTGCTCATCACATGCAAGAGCTGTGGGCCTTTGAGTGCTTTGACTCGATGGAGTGTTTCCACCAGCTGCGTGACATCATGCCCGTCAATCGGGCCGATGTAGTTGAAGCCAAACTCTTCGAACAAAGTGCCGGGCATGACCATGCCCTTTAGGTGCTCTTCCCAGCGCGCCCCGAAGCGGTCCAAGTTCATGCGTGACAAGACGCTTTCGCCCACGCGGCGCACATACTGATAACTGCGGCTGGCCAAGAGGCGGGCCAGATAGGTATTTAAGGCGCCCACGGGTTCGCTGATGGACATGTCGTTGTCGTTCAGTATCACCAGCATATTGGTGTCGCGATTGCCCGCATTGTTCATGGCTTCAAAGGCCATGCCCGCACTCATGGCCCCGTCGCCAATGATGGCCACTACCTGTCGGTCTATGCCTTGCAGGCGCGCGGCTTCGGCCATGGCATGGGCGGCGCTGATGGAGGTGGAGGAGTGCGCCACGCCGAAATGATCATATTCACCTTCAAGCCTGGTGGGGAACCCTGCCAAGCCTTCCCACATGCGCAGCCGAGACATCTTGTCTTTGCGCCCGGTCAGTATCTTGTGCGCATAACACTGGTGGCCGACATCCCACACCAAGCGGTCATGCGGGGTGTTGTAGACATAGTGCAGGGCGACCGTGA
>JBDKJU010000119.1:0-11387 GCA_039796435.1 Pseudomonadota bacterium
CCTGAAAGGCAAAACCGCCGAGGAAGTTACGTAACTCCTGTTCGCGGGTATTTTTGCCCATGCTGGCATCCACACGCAGGAGTGCAGTGAGGGCGCTGGCACCCATGTCTAGCTGGTCAATCTGGTGCTGAGCGAAATAGCCGATTTTTAAATGCTTGCCCTCTATGCGCTCGCCCGCGATGAGCGGCAGACGCGCGGCCAGGCTGTTGACCAAGGTGGATTTGCCTGCACCATTGACCCCAAGCAAGCCCAGACGTGAGTCAGGGTTGACGGTCAATGACACCTGCTGCAAGATTTTGTGGGTGGCGTAGCCAAGGTCTGCGAGGTGCAGCTGCAAGAGTTGTCGTGGCTCGTTCTCCATCGGGAAGAACTCGAAATCAAAGGGATTCTCCAGCTGCACCGCATCGACCAATTGCATTTTTTCCAGCGCCTTGATGCGGCTTTGTGCCTGCTTGGCCTTGGTGGCCTTGGCCTTGAATCGGGTGATGAATTTTTCCAGGTGCGCGACTTTTTTCTGCTGGCTCTGGTATTGAGACTGCTGCAATGCCAGTTGCTCTGCACGGCTGCGTTCATAGGCACTGTAATTGCCGCTGTACAGCGTGGCCTTGCCGTCAGCAAGGGCGAGAATATGTTCAGCGCATTGATCCAAGAAATCACGGTCATGGGTAATGATGAGCACCGTGCCTTGATAGCGTTTTAACCAAGCCTCCAACCACAGCATCGCAGGCAGATCCAGATGGTTGGTGGGTTCATCAAGCAAGAGCAGATCACTGCGGCACATCAAAGCGCGTGCCAGCTGCAAACGCATGCGCCAGCCACCCGAAAAGCTGTTGACACTTTTGCTGAGCTCATCTTGTGAGAAGCCTAGGCCGACGAGTAGTTGAGCTGCACGGGCAGCGGCGCTGTGCCCATCGATGATGTCCAGCTGCGCATAAGCTTCCGCCAGTGCTTCGTCTTGCAATTGCGGAATTTGCGCCATCAGCTGATGCAGTTCCTGATCTCCGCGTAAGGCAAAGTCAAGAGCGGAACAGCTGTCGTTGGGGCTGTCTTGTGCCACATGCGCCACCACCCATTGCCGAGGAAAATCAATTTCTCCCCTGTCCGGCAAGAGCTCGCCGCGCAGTGCGGCAAAGAGCGTGGATTTGCCGATGCCATTGGCCCCAATGATGCCAAAACGCTTGCCGGCGGGCAAGAGCACGGACACATTGGACAATAAATCACGCCCACCTCGTGCGAGGGTCAGGCCTTGCAAACGAATCATCGCAGTGGCTTCAGGGAGTCAGATCGTAGTCCACCACCAAAGGCGCGTGGTCACTGAAACGCGGACTACGGTGTATGGTGACAGCGCGGGCTGTGGCCGCTGCAGTAGGGGTGGCAAGCTGATAATCTATGCGCCAGCCCACATCATTGGTATAAGCCGCTCCACGTGCTGACCACCAGGTGTAGTCTTGGCCTTCGGGTTTGAGCTGGCGGTAAACATCGACCCAGCCACTACCAAGAAACTCACTCATCCAACTGCGCTCTTCAGGCGTGAAGCCTGATTTTTTCTGGTTGGCTTTCCAGTTTTTCAGGTCTATGGCCTGATGGGCGATATTGACATCGCCGCACAGTATGACCTCGCGAGTCTTTTTAAGTTCGGACACATACGGACCAAAGGCCTTTAAAAAACGAAATTTGGCGGCCTGACGTTCTTCGCCGCTGCTGCCGGATGGAAAATACACTGACAATACGCTGAGCTTGTCAAAATCAGCGCGAATAAATCTGCCCTCGGCATCAAATTCACCTTGGTCAAAGCCAATGACCGTGTGGTTTGCCTGCGTGCGTGTGAGCAAACCCACGCCACTGTAGCCCTTTTTTTCTGCCGAAAAAAAATGCTGCTCGCGTCCGAAGAAGTATCGTAAACTTTCAGGTATGTCATTTAATTGCGCTTTAATCTCCTGAAGGCATATCACGTCTGCGTTTTGAGCGCTGAGCCAAGCCGATAATCCTTTAGAGTCGGCCGATCGAATGCCGTTGACGTTAAGAGTAATGATGCGCACGATGTTTGCAGTACGTTTACGAGAAAATAAGATTGTTGCACATGAACCAAACACCTGCCACCCCCACCCCCGCCACCGCGACCAGACAAGCTGAGTTTTTGAAGCTGGCGTTGCGCATGCAGGCGTTGCGGTTTGGCGAATTTGTGACCAAGGCCGGACGTCTGTCACCCTATTTTTTTAATACCGGAGCCTTCAATACGGGCATCGGATTGAAAGCCTTGGGCGAAGCCTATGCGGCTCGATTGCTGGCCGCACAGATAGACTTTGACCAGCTGTATGGCCCAGCGTACAAAGGCATTCCTTTGGCAAGCGCAACCGCTATGGCCTTGGCAGGCATGGGGCGCGATGTGCCATATTCATTTAACCGCAAAGAGGCCAAAGACCACGGTGAAGGTGGGCTGATCGTGGGGGCGCCTCTGCAGGGTCGCATCGTGGTGGTGGATGACGTGATTACCGCGGGCACCAGTGTGCGCGAGTCGCTAGGCATCATTGAAAATGCCGGCGCAAAAGTCGTTGGGGTGTTGATTACCCTAGACCGCATGGAGAGGGGTAATGGCCAGCGTTCTGCAGTGCAGGAAGTGATGGACAATTACGGCATTCCTGTGTTTGCTATTGCCAATGTGCAGGATGTGTTGACCCTGACCCAGGACTTGCCCGAGCTGGGGCAATATCAGCAAGCTATAGAACAATATCGGGTTCGCTATGGAGCACAAAACTAGGCTCTTGACCTTGGTGCTGGGCTGTGCCGCAGTGGGTGGCGCACAGGCACAGCTGTACCGTTGGGTGGATGAGAACGGTAAGGTGCAGTATGGAGACCAAATACCCACCAAATACAACGATGGTGCGTCGTCGCAACTGAATGGTCAGGGCGTGACCACTAAAAAAACCGATGCCAGTTTGAGCGCTGCGCAGCGTCAGGCACAAGAGGCTGAGAAGCTCAGACAAGCCGAGGCAGATAAGGCCAACAAAGAGCAAGAACGCAAGGATAAGGCCTTGTTGTCTGCTTACAGCAAAAAAGAGGACATCGATAGGGCTGAGCGCCGTCAACTAGAATTGATCGAACAAAATATTGTGGTCACTGAAAGCCGCATCAAAGAACTGAACACGCGCATCAATGATCTGCAACAAAAGCTCAAGAGCAACAACAAACAGCTGGCCCTAGAAAAAGAGCACACCATGCTGAGCGCCGAATTACCCGCATTAACCAAACGAGTGGTTCAATGGCAGCAGGAGATGCAGACTATCAAGCAGCGTTTTGAAAATGAGCGCAGCCGTTTTGTTTTGCTCACCACTCCCGCCAGCGCCAAATCTGGGCAACGCTAAGCCAGCGAGTTCAGTCAAGCGAATTAAGCCAAACGCTCTTTGATCAAGGCCAACACTTGCTGCGGATTGGCTTTGCCACCCGTTTCTTTCATGATGCCACCAACAATGGACATCAGCGCTTTGTCTTTGCCTGAGCGGTAGTCGGCCACCTGTGCGGCGGAACGCGCGAGGGCGGCATCAATAATGGGCAATAAGGCCGTGCTGTCACTGACTTGCTTGAGCCCTTTACTGGCAATGAGGCTGTCGGCATCTTTATCTTCTTGTTGCCACAAGGCCTCAAACACGATTTTGGCGGTCTTGCTTGACAAGGTGTTGTCAGCCACGCGTCTGACCAAGCCAGCCAAACTGGCCGCCCCGATGGGCGACTGAGCAATGTTCAGGCCATCGCGGTTGAGCGCAGCGGAAAGCTCGCCCATGATCCAGTTCACACTCAGTTTGGCTTCAGGCACGACGGAGAGCATGGACTCAAAGTAATCTGCGGTTTGCCGATCTTGGGCAACGAGCTGGGCATCATACGCCGACAAACCAAGGGTGCGCTCATAGCGCTCTTGCTTGGCAGCAGGCAGCTCCGGCATTTGCGTGCGTATCTGCGCAATGATTTCATCGGCAATGACCAGTGGCGGCAAATCAGGATCAGGGAAATAGCGGTAATCGTTGGCATCTTCCTTGCTGCGCATACTGCGGGTTTCGTTTTTATCGGGGTCGTAAAGACGAGTTTCCTGCACCACTTTGCCACCATCTTCAATGAGGTGGATTTGTCTTTGCACTTCGTAGTTAATGGCCTGCTCTAGAAAGCGAAAGGAGTTCAGATTTTTGATTTCGCAACGTGTGCCAAACTCTTTTTGTCCCAGTGGGCGCACCGAGACATTGGCATCGCAGCGAAATGAGCCCTCTTGCATATTGCCGTCACAGATATCGAGGTAAGTCACCAAGGAATGCAATGCCTTGGCATAGGCCACCGCTTCTTTGGCGCTGCGCATTTCAGGCTCACTCACGATTTCAAGTAAAGGCGTCCCCGCGCGATTGAGGTCAATGCCAGAGACCCCCATAAAGCCTTCGTGCACCGATTTGCCTGCATCTTCCTCAAGGTGGGCACGAGTCAGCGTCACGCGCTTGCTTAGCCCGCTGTCAAGGGTGATGTTCAGGTGTCCACCGGCCACCACCGGTATGTCTAACTGTGAAATCTGATAGCCCTTGGGGAGGTCTGGATAAAAATAATTTTTTCGTGCAAATATCGAACGCTGATTGATGGTGGCCTCTACTGCCAAGCCGAACTTGACCGCACAGCGCATGGCCTCGTGGTTCATGACCGGCAAGACACCAGGCAGAGCCAGATCAACCGCTGATGCCTGAGTATTGGGCGCGGCCCCAAAGGCCGTGCTGCTGCCAGAGAAAATTTTGCTTTTGGTTTGTAATTGCGCATGGGTCTCCATGCCAATCACCACTTCCCAGGTAGTGGCCATGTAAAAACTTGTGGATTAAATAAGAATTAAGAACGCGACTGCAGAAAACGCTCACGGTCGGCAGGGTCACCAAAGGCGGTGGCATTTTCTGCGATTTCCTCCAAACCTCGTTTGACTCCGCTTAATTTCTTGTCTTCCAGATACTCACCACGCAGTACTTGCTCGCAGGCCGAAGCCACCACCAGTCGGCGCTCTTGATAGCCGTCCGACTTGCGACCATACAAACCGCGCAAGGCAAGGGACTCCAAACGGAAATGCAATTCAGATTCAGCTATGCTGTTGTTGCGTGCCCAAGCTTCTACCTCACGGTACACAGGACGGCGCAGGGCAATGAAGGTGAGCAGCTGTTTTTGTTTGCTGGTCAGCCGCATGATGGCCTGTTGCGCCTCTTCGGCATTGCGGGGCAGCATGGGGTTGATGCCGCCGCTTTGGTTGTTCATGATGTGGATGATTGACCACACTATCGAGGCCAGTAAAAACAAAAGCGGCACAAACCATACATACTCAATGCGTTCGGCACGCGCCATACGCTCGGCCAGCAAATACAGGCCAATGATGCCACCAACCACAAAACACACCATGGGGCCTAATGGCAGTTGATTTTTTTTCATCTCGCTATCCTCTTTATTCCGGCTTGATTCCAGCCGCTTTGATTTGTTTCGCCCACAGGGCAATTTCTGATTGAATTAGGCGTGCCAACTCTTCCGGGCTGCCCGTGTCTACGTCGATGCCCGCGTTGAGCAATTTTTGTCGCACATCAGCTTTAGCGAGTGCGGCCTGTACCGCTTGGTTGATTTTCAGCACCGCTTCGCGTGGTGCATGAGCGGGCATCATCAGCGCGAACCAAGCCCCCAGCCCATAACCAGGTAGGGTGTCGCCGATGGGGGCAATGCCAGGGGCAAGCTCACTGGCGCGGGGCAGGGTGGTGCCAAAAGTTTTGACTTTGCCGCCGCGCAGCTGTGCCATGCCATTGCCGATATCGGCAAACACATAGCTCAGGTTGCCGCCCAATACATCGGTAATGGCTTGTGGAATGCCCTTGTAAGGCACGGTGGTGACATCAATGCCCGCCATGGTGGCAAACATGGCACCTGAAACATGTGAGCCTGACGAGCCCGCGCCGTAGGAGAGTTTTCCCGCATTGGCCTTGGCGTGGGCAATGAACTCGGGCAGGTTCTTGGCAGGAAAATTCAATTGGGTGATCAGCATAAAACCAGTGACACCGATCTTGACCACTGGGGTGAAATCCTTCACCGGATCGTAAGAGAGTTTTTGGTAGAGGCTGAGATTGGCGGCCTGAGTGGTGTTGGTGGTGACCAAAAAAGTGTAGCCATCGGCAGGCGCGGCTTTCACCGCTTCGGCGCCCAAGATGCCGTTGGCACCGGGCTTGTTTTCAATCACCACCGGCACGCCCAATGACTCGCTGATGGCCTGACCGACGATGCGGCCCGTGTTGTCGGTGGCACTGCCCGCAGGAAACGGAATGATGAACTTGATTGCTTTATTGGGATATGCTTGTGCCTGGGCGAGAGTGCTTACGAGGGCTAGGGCATACGCCGCAAAGTGTGCAAGAAACAGTTTCATGCCCCAATTATAGTTTTTTTGCAGGTGAATTTACTATCTGAAAGGCGAGCAGGTTTGCGCCCAGTAGCCCTTTGGCAGGCTATCTGCATGCAAGCCATAACACTTAGGTAGTGCGGGGGCATGGGCGGGGAGGTGGGTACCCCCCAGCAGATCTAAAACCGGGAAATGCGCAGCAAAGTTTTTGTCCAAGCCTATCTGCTCGGAGGTGTGGTGCCAATGGTGGTATTGCGGGGTGACGAGCAAGAACCGCAGCAGGCGATTATTGGAGAAGGGCAAGTGCACATTGCAGTGATTGAGCACAGCATGGACGCCAACGATGAGGATGTAGCCATCTATCGCGGCTTTGCTAAAGCCCAAGGTGAGTAGCGCACCGAGTACCACCACCCGAGTGCAGAGCATGTCCAGCAGATGCATGCGCGAGCCTGCCAGCCAGTCCATGGTTTCTATGCTGTGGTGTATGCGGTGCAATCGCCACAGCCAGGGTATTTGATGAAACGCGCGGTGAATCAGGTATTGGGCGCAGTCAGCCACCAAGACGGCAGCGAAGATCGCCAGCGGGAGAGGCAGGCTTCCGAGCCACTGGGGCACGCTGCCGAGGTGCAGTTGATATAGTCGCCCAAAACTATGGTGTATCAAGGTATTGGTGAGCAGCAGCAATAGCCCCACGAGCAGGTGATTGGCCGCGAAATAAATCAGATCGGTCTGCCATTGTTCACGAAACACAAACTGTTTTTGGCGCAAGGGCCAGAGTTTTTCAAGACCTGTAAACACCAACGTGGAGAGCAGCAAGTCAAGGACAAAAAAGTCCAAGCCAAGATAAGGGGTGTTGTCAGGGAAATCAGTGACGGCTACGCGGTGCCCGCCGGCAAGGGCGGCAAGCAAGACCAAGATCAAGGCCGTGGCGTTTAACCAACGGTGGCGGCGGGCGAGCACATTGACGCTGGCAATGAGGGCGGACATGAGCATGGCAAGAAACAACAGCTGCCTCAGCACCGGGATGCTGGCCTTTTGTCGCAGCTCGGGGGTGGACAGGTAGGCTGGAAAGTGAAATGCCGCCACGGCCAGCAGCGAGAGAATGGCCAAGCCTAGGGCAATCACGCCTGAACGTTTGCCACGTCCTGAATCCAAGCCGCCGGCTTGGCGAAATAAGGCGATTAGGCGCAGTAGCGAGGTTTTCATAGGCGCTGAATGTTAACAGGAGAGGGGCAAAAAAATGCCCCACATCGTGGGGCATGATCGTACTGCGAGAGTAGCGAGGCTTAACTCTAGGTTAAGCCAAATGAACGCTAAGTGAACGTTAATTTAGCGCTTATGCAGCATGGGCAAGGTGGCGACCACTTCTTGCTTGCCGTTTTTCACTTCCACCAAGAAGCTCTCGCGGTCAATATCGCCTTTATCGTCAAAGCACACATCCAACAAAATGCCGGGGTGGTCTTTGGCTGAGAAGCAGCCATTTTTGAGAGCAGCAGCCACGGCTTTGCCATCGGTGCTCTTGGCTTTTTCCATGGCAGCTTTCAGGATGTAGGCGGAGAAATAGCCTTTGATGCCATTGTGGTCAGGTTTGCTCTTGAAGGTTTTTTCAAACTTGTCGGCAAAGGCTTTGATGCTGGGGGTGGGCGCATCAGCGGTGAGGCCGACGTGGCCACGCACACCATTGGCAGCACTACCGGCAAGTTCAATGACCTTGGCACCCATCAGCGTGGTTTCACCTACGAGAGGCTTGTCATAGCCTTGCTTACGCAGCTCGCGCAAGAGGCGGGCGGACTCTTCCTCGTTCAGATAGGCAAACAGAGCGTCAGCATTGGCCTGCTTGGCACGCAGCACAGCGGAGGACATGTCCACTTGTGCGGGATCGGTGGAGATGTCGGCGGCAACCTTGATGTTACGGGCACCCAGCTCTTTGATAATGGCGTCACGACCACCTTTACCGAAGTCGTTGTTCACATACATCACCACCACGGACTTGGCCTTCAGGTCATTGCCAATATAAGCGGCGACTTTGGGCATGCCCATGGCTTGGTTAAACGAGCTGCGGAAAATGTAGGGGTTGCCCTGTGCGGTGACGTTAGAGGCTTCTCCACCAGTGAAGTTAGGGATGGCGGCGCGCTGGCTTTCGGCCTGGCTCACCACGATGGAGCCAGAGTAGACTGGGCCAAAAATGGCGGCCACTTTGTCATCCACAGCCTTGACGGTCATGGCCTTGGCAATGGCAGGCTGGGTCTGGGTGTCCATTTCAATGGACTCCAGTTTTTTGCCCATTACACCGCCCGCGGCATTGATCTCTTCCACTGCCATTTTCACGCCATTGCGGTACATGGTGCCGGCTGCCGTGCCAGGACCAGAGAGTTCGACCACATAGGCCACTTTGATTTGGGCTGATGCTGCGCCTGCGGCCAGCACGGATGCAGCAGCCATGACGGCCGCTAAAGTGTTTAACTTCATAAAATCTCCAAAATTGTGTTAACGATTATTCTGACTTTGCGCTGACGTGACCAGAACCTAGGAACAGCTGATTGAGGTTGGGGTCATCCAGCAACTGTGAGGCAGGACGGTCAAGAACCAGACGCCCCATTTGCAAAGCCAAAGCACGATGACTGTATTTTAGAGCAGTGCGGACATTTTGTTCGACCATGAGCACGCTCTTGCCTTCGGCCGCCAGGCCTTGCAGCAGTTTCATCACATCTTGCACGATGAGCGGCGATAACCCAATAGATGGCTCATCGATGAGCAAGACCTTGGGGTCAACGAGGAGGGCACGGCCTATTTCAAGCTGTTTCTGTTCGCCGCCAGAGAGCGCTGAGGCGCGTGAATCCAGGCGTTGGCTCAAACGGGGAAAGCGCGTAATCACCTCATCCATGCGTTGTCTGAGCGTGGCCTTGGGCAAGTGTATGCCGCCTAATTCGAGGTTGTGCAAAACCGATAGTGAACCAAACAGATTGCGCCCCTGCGGCACAAAGGCCATGCCTTCCTGCATCAAGGCCCGGGGTTGTATCCCGTTTATTTTTCTGCCCGCAAAGCGCACTTCCCCTGCCCGTGGCGTGAGCATGCCGAATAGGGTTTTGAGTACGGTGGACTTGCCTGCTCCGTTGGGGCCAATGAGTAGGGTGATTTCACCTTGACGGGCATCAAAGCTTAAGTCGTTCAGAATGTTCTGGTGGGTATAACCAGCCACCACGTCCTGGAATTCGATCAAGTTGCTCATCATCAATTTCCCAAGTAAGCTTCAAGAACCGCACGATTCGCCTGAATCTCAGCCGGGGTGCCCACGGCCAGAACCTTGCCCTCCACCATGCACACGATACGGTGGCAGAGTTTCATCACAAAATCCATGTTGTGTTCGATGACCACGAAGCTGCCTCCTTGTTCGGCATTAAGTGCTATAAGCAGATCGCGCAGACCGTCAACCAGGCGCGGGTTGATGCCTGCACAGGGCTCATCAAGCAGCACCAGACGTGGCTTGGGCATAAAGGCCATGGCGATATCCACCAGTTTTTGCTGGCCATAGGAGAGGCTGCCCGCAGGCAGCTCAGCCACATGCTTGAGCTGGAATAGTTCGATCATGGCATCTGCTGCATCGCCTTTGCCGTTGTCATTGGGGGCGAGCAAACGTGAGGCCAAAGTGCCGTGGAACTCCTGCGCGGCGGCGATCAGGTTGTCGCGCAGCGACAGCTTGCCAAATACCTGCAAGTTCTGGAAAGTGCGGCCAATGCCCATACGCGACAGGTGCAGTGGAGACTTGCCAGAAATGTCTTGCCCGTCAAACACCACCCGTCCCGTGTCAGGTTTAATTTGTCCAAGAATGGAATTAAACAAAGTGGTTTTGCCACAACCATTGGGCCCGATCACCCCCAGAATTTCACCGGGTTCGACGGTGAAGCTCACGCCATCTACTGCTTGGATGGCGCCATAGGCTTTCTTGATGCCTTCTACGGTCAAGAGACTCATGCCTGTGCCTCCTTCAGATCTTTTTGTTTGGCCTCGTGCTTGGCCTTGGCCAGCTTGAGGGTTTCAGGCAGAGACAGCAGGCCACCAGGCAACCATATCATCATGGCGACCACGGCAAAGCCAAAAATAGCGAGGTACCAGTCTTTAAATCCACGCAGTAGTTCTGGCAGTAACAAGGCAATCGCTGAGCCCAGCACGGGGCCGTAAAAACGCCCCGACCCGCCGATAATGACCATCATTAAAAACAGCAAAGAGATGGAAAGCGAGAATGGATTGGGATCAATAAAACCAACCAAGGGAGCGAACAGCGCCCCCGATAATCCGGCGAATGCAGCACCGATGGCAAAGGCCATCAAGGTGTAGGCGGTGATGTTGACCCCAGTGCTCTCAGCGCGTATGGGGTTGTCGCGCAAGGCAGCAAAGGCGCGGCCCCAGGGCGAGTAGAGAATCTTGGCCAAGATCAGACCCGCAATCAAGGTGAAGGCCAGGACGAAGTAGTAAAACATCAGATGCGGATCGAACGATACCCCAAGCAAAGACGGGCGTTTGATGTTTTGTATGCCGAAAGTGCCGCCGGTGAGCCATTCTTCATTGCGAAAAAACAGACCACACAGGAGATTAAAACCGAGGGTGGCGAAGCCCAGATAATGCAGCTGCACGCGCAATGCCGGGAAGCCGATCAAGAGCCCAAAGAAAAAGCAGATGACAATGGCCGCCGGCATGGCCAGCCAAAACGAGAAACCGGCCTTCATCATGATGGCCACGGTGTAGGCCCCAATACCCATGAAGGCCGCGTGCGCCAAGGACTTTAGTCCGGCGTAGCCCACGGTGAGGTTGAGACCAAAGGCCGCGATGATATAGACCAACCACAAAGTAAGCAGGTAGAGGCCGTAGCTTTTGAGTTGATGCGGTAAGACGAGCAACACCAGCAGGGCCGCGCCTAGAAAGGCCAAATGTTTTTTGTTCAGCATCACACCCTCCTTTCTTGTGGGGCACCAAGCAGTCCATCGGGTTTGATCAGAATCACCACCAG
>JBDKJU010000120.1:0-4837 GCA_039796435.1 Pseudomonadota bacterium
AACGCAGACAAATCACCGCATAAAGATACGGCCAGCTTGGTAAAGGCCCTGAAAGCAGCCAATGGCAAGATGAGCTATGCCTCGGCGGGCATGGGAGGGTCTTATCATCTGTCGAGCGAGACATTTTTATCTTCAATCGGCGCCAGCGCAGTGCATGTGCCTTATCGTAGCGGGGGGCAGGCCATCACTGATTTGATTGCCGGACAAGTGGACTACATGTTTGATATGGCCCCTGCAACCTTGGGGTATCTGAACAGCACCCCACCGAAGATGCGGGCTCTGGCCGTGGCACACGACAAGCGCTTGCCATCTTTGCCTAATGTGCCCACTTTTGCTGAACAGGGCTTCAAAAATCTGGAGCTGTCAAACTGGATCGGGGTGATTGCGCCCAAGGGCACTCCTCCAGCCATAATTGACAAATTGAATAAGGCGATCAATCGAGCGCTGCAGGAGCCCGATATGGTGAAACGTATCACCGAGCCTGGCAATGTGATTGGCGGCGGGGACCCAAAAGCCTTTGCCGACTTCATAGCGAGTGAGTCAATGCGTTGGTCTAAGCTCATCAAAGACAAAAACATCAAAGCCGAATAAGGCTGTTGTGATACACAATTTATAGAAGAACGGACGACACATGAACACGCGTCTTTTGTTGTTAAGCTTGCTCAGTCATTTGATGGTTTGGAACGTGCAGGCGCAGGTGACGGTGAAGTTACCCCCGCAGTCAGTGCTGTGGGTGGGCAATAGTTTTTTTTACTACAACAACAGTTTGCACGGTCATGTGGCCAATCTCGCCAGAGCCGGGGACAAGCGCATACGTGGTGTGTCGGCCACCATCAGTGGCTCTGGCCTAGATTGGCATGATGTGGGCTCGTATCTGCGCCCCGAAGGCATTGGGCGTTATTCTTTTGTTGGGGATAATGAGATTCGTTTCAATCAAACTGGCAGGCAGTTTGACAGTGCAGTGATGATGGATTGCAGTCAGTGCCCGATACACGAAAAACTAGGCCCTGTATTTCATGAGACCGTAAAAAAGCACAGTGCTACTTTGCGTGCCGCTGGCGTAGAGCCCGTGTTGTTCATGTCTTGGGCCTACAAAGACAAGCCTGAGATGACTGAGCAGTTGGCTCAACAGTACGTCAAGGCGGGCAAAGAAAATGGGGCTTTGGTCTTGCCTGTGGGCTTGGCCTTTGCACAGGCCATTGCGGCTGATAAAAATCTGGAACTCTATGTTCCTGACAAGCGTCACCCCAGTCTTGCCGGTACTTATCTGGCAGCTTGTGTCGTTTACGCCAGCTTTTACAAGCAGAGTCCAGAGGGGCTGAACTACACTGCAGGACTGGACGCAGCTACCGTCAAACTTTTGCAGACGGCTGCTTGGGAGACCGCAAAGAATTTTTTTCAGATTAAATAGACAGCTCCTACTTTTGGGGGATGTGTACTCTGCTGATAATAATTAGCATGCTTTCATGACAGTAAATTCAAGTTTGCCCCGGATGTTTGCTGCTGATGACATCGTTGGTGTCTATCAGTTGCGCCGTGAAATCGGACGGGGGGGGATGGGTTCTGTTTGGCTGGCAGACCGGGCTGATGGCCTAATGCAGCGCAAGGTGGCGATCAAGTTCATCAATATTGGCA
This sequence comes from Pseudomonadota bacterium, assembly GCA_039796435.1. Lineage (GTDB taxonomy): Bacteria > Pseudomonadota > Gammaproteobacteria > Burkholderiales > Casimicrobiaceae > JBDKJU01. The sequence goes on from JBDKJU010000120.1 coordinate 1,636, forward strand.
TGCGTACCATGGCCAATCGTGAACGTTTTGCGCGAGAGCGACAAATCTTGGCCCAATTGAATCACCCCAATATCGCTCGTCTTTTTGATGCAGGCATCACCGAGCTTGGACAGCCTTATCTGGTCATGGAGTACATAGAGGGGTTGCCCATTGACCAGTATTGTGATGACAAGCAATTGAGCATCACCGGGCGTATGCAGCTGTTAAAAGAAGTTCTGGTGGCGGTGTCGCATGCGCATGCCAACATGGTAGTGCACCGCGACATCAAACCGTCCAACATTTTGGTGACTGACAGCGGGCAAGTGCGTTTACTGGATTTCGGTATTGCCAAAATTGCTGATGTAGAAGATGGCCAAGAACAAAAAGGCGTGAAGTGGCCAGATCAGCCAGCGCAAAAAAATTACGCTGCCAATGATCTTTTGGCCATGGATGGCCTGACCATGTTTGAGGGAGGCAGGGCTCTCACCCCTGAGTACGCCTCTCCCGAACAGGTGTCCGGCGAGATTGTGGGCACGCGCAGTGATCTGTATTCCCTCGGGGTATTGGCTTATCGCTTGTTAACAGGGTACTTGCCTTATAACGTGGTGGAAGGAGAGATGAAAAGTTTGGCTGATGCCATCTTGACGCAAGAACCTGCACCGGCGAGCAACACCACGGTATGGGTGCGTGATTCAGTAAGCATACATAAAATTGCGGCACAAAGAGCGATGACGCCCAAGGTGATGGTGCGCGAATTAAAAGGGGATATTGACGCCATTCTGGCCAAAGCCATGCGCAAGCGTCCGCAAGAGCGCTACCAAACGGCGGAAAGATTTGCGCAAGACGTTGAGAATTATTTGAACATCCAACCAGTCAGTGCCCGTGTGGATAATTGGCGCTACCGCAGTCAGAAGTTTGCTCGCCGCAATCGTGGTGCGGTGGCGGCCTTCGGGGTCACCTTGCTGGCCATTATGGCAGGGGCGGTAGGTACTGGCTGGCAAGCCTATCGTGCCAATCAGGCAGCAGTATTAGCGCAAAAAGAAGCCAGCAAGGCCCATGCAGTGAGAGATTATTTGCTGGATATGTTCAAAGCGGTCAGCCGAGACAGCCAATTCCCCAAGCGCGGCGACACGACTGCAAGAGAATTGCTGGACGCTGCCTCAAAACGGGTGGACAGCGATTTTCAAAAAAACCCAGAATTACGTTCCTATTTGCATGCCACCTTTAGCGAAATCTATCATGACCTAGATGCGTATAAGCAGTCGCGTGACTTGGCCGAGAAATGGTTGCAAGAGGCTTTGAATCTTGAGTTGTCCAAGTCAACCACCCCTGAAGAAGAAAAACACAAACACCTTAATGTGGTGCGAGCACAGATGCGCGTGGGGCGTTTAGACCGAAAATTGGGCTTGCCCATGTTGGCTGAGTCGCGCTTGCAAAAAGTGATTGCAGATCTCGAGCAGTTGAAGCTGCACAATCAGCCGGAGTACACGCGCATACTGGCGGATCTGGTTGCAATTACCAATGGTCGAAATGACTTCACGGCGTTAAAGAAAATGTCCGCACTTTTGGCGGCGCGACTCGAACAAGAAAAAGACTCGGAGGCGCGTTATGAGGGGCTCTCTGAACTGGCCAAGGCACAAAGTGAAATGCTGGAGTTTGATGCGGCGAAAGTGAGTTTTAATCAATTACTCGAGCACATCGCCCGTTACGATGGCACTGAAACCGGACGTTTTGGTCGGGCTCAGTATTTGATGGGGGAAAATGAATACTACGCGGCACGCTATGAAGCTGCTTTAAAGCACTACATGATTGCCAAGGCGCTGTATGACAAGCTTAATACCGCCACGCATGTGGACACTATCATGCTCGATGCCGACATTGCCTTGGCCTATCATAAGCTTGGCAAAATGGACGAGTCCAAACACTACAGCGACAGAGCCATTGGCAATGTGCGTATACGGCATCAGCAAATCCCTTCGTATGGCATGTATGCGCGTATTTTTAAGCAAGCGGGGGAACTCGCCATGTGGCGTGGCGAGCTCGTCGAGGCAGAACGGCTTTTGAGTGAAGCCAGCGTGCTGTATTCCTCACGGCCGGGTGGCGTGTCGGCGTTTAATCAGTCTAATATCGATATTATGTGGTCTGAGTCTTTGTCTTTGCTCGGACGGCATGCCTCAGCCCTTCCTTTGATCAATAAATCATTAAAAGCGGTGCAGGAGCAGGCAGAATATTCACCTGTGCAGCTGCGTGTGGCCTTGTATTACCACGGGGTGCAGGCTTTGCGCCGGCAGGATTTGCCGCAAGCAGAAAAAGACTTTGACGCGGTACTGGCCACAGACATTAAAAGCGCTGCCTATGCACGCTTGGCGGCAAAAACCGTGATGGCGCAAACAAGATTGGCGATAGCCCAAGGCAAAGCACCAAACCGGGTAAATTGGCAGACCTACGTTGAACCTCAGCTGTCAAGCAATGTGAACTCTGATTTCATGGTGGAATTGTTTTTGACGCAGGCAACGCTGGTGTTGGATGCCAAAAGCGAGGCTTATTGCCGCGACGCATCGGAGAGTATCAAAACACTCTCTGTCCTGCTTAGCGCCAACCACCCTTGGCAAAATTTAATGCAAAGAGTGCAGCAGCATTGCAAGTTGGTGTGACTTTTATAAGATATGGTTCAGAGCTTGCCAACGAGGTGAGTGTGGAATAAAAAACGGGCAAGGATTTAAATCCTCGCCCGTTTTTTGACGGCTTTGCTACAGTGGCTTTTGCTGCAGCCACGTGCAGCGATCAAGCTTAATTTACCAATTAACGCCAGCCCTTGGCCTTCATGGCATCCAGAACCAAATTGCCCATCATTTCATTGGTCTTGGGAGTGCCGTGGAAGCTGTCAGAAAAGGCATACGACTGCCACCAGTTGGCGCTGGCTCCAGCCGGAGGATTAGCGGACAACACGGCATCAACACAGGTGGGGCCAAAGCCATTGGCGCATGCTGGCGTGGTGACATTGCTTAAGCCATAGTCCGCGGGTTTGGTCAGCCAAGTGGTGAAGGTGGTGTAAAAATCCACGATCAGCACATTGCGATGGTCTTTAAGATGAAAGCTTAGCTGTGAGTTAAAGGCATTGACCCAGCTCTGCGCGACGCCTGCAGCTTGGGCGGCTGCGGCTGCACCTGCTGTGCCGCCCCCATTGGCTGCTGATACCAGAGCAAGTGCCGCTTGGAATCTT
>JBDKJU010000121.1:0-8400 GCA_039796435.1 Pseudomonadota bacterium
CCATTTAATCCGCCACGACCCCGCTGGCGTCGTGGTGATTATCACGCCGTGGAATGCGCCCCTGATGCTCTCAACATGGAAATTGGGGCCGGCCTTGGCAGCAGGCAATACCTGTGTGCTCAAGCCCCCGGAGTGGGCGCCTTTGACATGTTCCTTGTTGGCTGATGCTGCGCACGCTGCAGGCTTGCCTCCTGGGGTGCTGAATGTGGTTCAAGGCAGTGGTGCCAGCACGGGCGCACCACTGGTGGCAGACCCGCGCATTGCCCGTATTTCTTTTACAGGCAGTGTGGCCACTGCCAAGTTAATTGCCCAAGCAGCCGCCAAAAATCTGGTGCCGTGTAGCCTGGAGCTGGGGGGCAAGAGTCCCTTCATCGTTCTTGCCGATGCAGATATTGACGCGGCGGCGGCCACGGCCGCTTTGATGTATCGCAATGCCGGTCAGGTCTGTCTTGCGGGCACACGGCTGCTGGTGCACACACAGGTCTCGGAGCGATTGGTGGCGCGCATGCGTGAGTACGTACAGAACTTACGAGTGGGTGATCCACGGTCTGCAGAGACTGAAATCGGCCCGATTATCCACCCCCGCCAAGTAGAACGTGTGCTGGGTTTTGTGGCGCGTGCCGTGGGCCAGGGTGCTGAGGTGTTGTGGGGGGGCGCTGCGCATTCTTATGGCGCGCAATATGTTCAGCCGACTTTGTTGCACAAGGTCAAACAGGACGATGAAATTGTTCAAAACGAAGTGTTTGGCCCAGTGCTGACGCTGCAAACCTTTGATGATGATGAACAGGCGCTGGCCTTGGCCAATGGCACTGATTACGGATTGGCAGGCGTGTGCTACGGCGAGACAGCCCATGCGGTGGCCATTGCCGAGCGGGTGCGCACAGGGTTTATCTGGATCAACAGCTTTGGTATTCGTGATTTGGCCGCTCCCTTTGGTGGCATCAAACGTTCAGGAATTGGGCGTGAAGGCGGTGACTGGAGTTTCGATTTTTTTTGTGATGTCAAGGACATCGTGGTGCCTAAAAAAGTCTTTACTGCCAGCTTTAGTCAACGCTAGTGGGTGGCAGCATGAGTGTTGCTCGAACAGCGTTTGTCAGCGCCAAACCTTAAGTGAATAGAAAGAATCAATGAAACTCAGTTTGAATTGAATGGTGGACAGTATGAATGGAAAAATAGTCGGGGCTGCCTTGGTCTCACACCACCCCGGGCTCATGCAGTGCGAGGAATTCCGCGTGTTGCAGGGGGCAGGCGCAGACTCTGATTTGATACGAGGCTATGCCGTTTTGCGCGAACGTATTGCGCGTGCGGCAGCAGATGTGGTGGTGATCTTTGATTCACACTGGTTCACCACGGGCTATCACTTGATTGATGCCGGCGCACATTATCAGGGTGTCTACACTTCTGATGAAATGCCTTGGTATCTTCACGGCGTGCCTTATGACTACAAGGGGCATCCGGCTTTGGCGCTCGCTATCGAGACCGTGTCACGTGAGCGTCGTGGCTATCACCGCTTAGTGAATCATCCCGATCTGAGCAGGCACTATGCAACGATAAATCTGGTTAAACAATTGCGCTTGGAGCATTCAGCCACACCGGTGCTGAGCGTCAGTTCCTGCCAGAACTGTGATTGGCGGCATTACTTGAGCTCGGGCGAAAGCATTGGCGAAGCCATACGTCGAAGTGGTGTGCGCGCCGTTTTGCTTGCTTCCGGTGCCATGAGCCATAAATTTAATCCGATTGATTGGAAGCCTAATCACGCACGAATTTTCCATGAAAGCAATGTGGCCAGCACGAGCAATATGAGCAGCGACAAGCAGGCGATTGAATTCTTCAAACAAGGTCGTCATGATTTAATTATTGACAGGTGGCAGGATGAATATCGCAAGCTGCCTTGGGAGGCCTTTGGTGCGCATTATTTGCAGATGCTTGGTGCAATGGGCGGACACAGTTGTCGCGCTCAAGGAGAAACTTTGTCCGCTTATGAAAACGCCAGAGGCACGGGCAATATTCACATCTGGTTTGAGACACAAGCACATTTATGGTCAGAGCGGTCGTTGACAGCGAGTGACTATGCAGCAAACAGCAAAGGGTTGGCAGCATGAATTTTGAATTTCCATTTAAAGAACTCCCAGCCGTCTTGCGTGGGCCACGGGTCGAACGCAGACGTGTGTTGTTGGGCGGTAGTGCCTTCTGGGGCACGATGCAAGGTGAAGAGCGCTTGTGTTTGGACGATGGTCGAATGCTGGATGTAGGTGATGCCCATACGGCGAACGCGGTTTGCTATCTCCCTCCGGTGAGCCCAAGCAAAATCATTGCTGTGCATATTTCGTATCAATCGCGCAGTATGGAAACCAGAAATAAACCCAAGCCCACTGAAACGCCCACTTATTTTTCAAAACCACCGAGCTCCCTGAACGGGCATGGCGGACAAATTTTGAAACCCGCTGATTGCCAGTATCTGAACTACGAGGGTGAGTACGCGGTGGTAATTTCCAGAACTTGCCGAAATGTCCTGCCTGATGAAGCCTGGGACTATATCGAAGGGTTTTGCCCGGCCCTGGACATGGGCTTGCAAGATTTTCGTGATACCGACCAGGGCAGCATGTTGCGTGTCAAAGGGGCAGACACGCTATTGCCGATAGGTCCGGGCATCGTGCGCGGGGTCAATATATTTGAACAGACCTTGCGCACCTATGTAGACGGGCGCGTGGTGCAGGAAGCCCATATTGGCGACGAGACGATTTGGGGGCCACATTATGTGATTGCGGACATCGCGCGTCACATTACCTTGTTGCCCGGCGATGTCATTTTGATGGGGACACCCTGTCACTCGCGCAGTGTAGACCCAGGACAAGTTGTTGAGTGTGAAGTGACTGGCATTGGTCGAGTATCAGGGCAGGTGGTGTCAATAGACGCGCCCAGAGCGGCCAGCCTGCAGGTAGGTCATGCTCCGACAGACACGCCGGAAGTGCGTCGTGTGGCGCTGGGTTTTGATGAGCGGGTGCCAGAGTACCTTAAAGCGAATTTGCGCTCAAGCAAAGCCCGGTCATCAAGTTAAGACCGCCAGTCAATGACTCATGCTTCGGGGGCTAAAATCACTTCATGCCAGTGCCACTACCGGCTTTTGCCGAAACTCATTTTGTTTTATTGCACGCCAATGGTTACCCCGCTGGCTGCTACACCCAGTTCATCCATCATTTGAAAAATCATGCCCAGGTGACTGCGCCTGATTTGCTGACGGCCGATGTCTGTCCCGCAGATCAGCGTTGGCCGCAGATGGATGCACAAGTGGCGCAGACAGTGGCCGGCTTGCCTCAAAAGAAAATCATTCTGGTGGCGCACTCCATGGGCGGCTATCTGGCCATGCGTGAGGCAGTGCGCAATGACAAAGTCTGGGCCGTGGTCTTGCTTGATTCCCCTCTCGCCACTGGCTGGCGCAGTGTGCTTCTGAACACCGTCAATCGGCTTGGCCTGCGCTACAAAGCGGGGCCTGCCCCCATCGCTAATCGCCGCCGTTTTGAATGGCCCAACATTGAGGCTGCACGCGAGTTTTTTGTCAACAAATGGCACGTGCGCACTTGGGCTCCGGGCGTGTTGGACGACTATCTGAAGCATGGTTTGACTGCTCGCGCGGACGGGTCTGTGTGCCTGCGTGTGCCACGTGAGACAGAGCGTGATATCTATGCCTATTTGCCCATTGACTGGGGGCAAGAAGCTTATAAGGTCATGCGTCGACGTGGTATCCCCTTGGGCTTTATCGCGGGCAAGCAGTCACGTGAAATGCAGTGGGGGGGATATGCCATCAATCGTCAGCTATTTGCACCCAGATTCGCCGAGCTTGACACCAGTCACCTAATTCCTTTCGATCAACCCAAAGCCTGTGCTGAGGCCGTGGTGGCCATGTGCGCTTTACTAGGAGTGGACTTACAAAATGCTTACTCATGATCAACACCTAAAGCTGGCCGAGGCTCTTGAGGCTGCCGAACAATCGCATGTGCAGGTGCGGCAATTTTCGCGGCAATACCCAGAGATGGAGATCGCCGACAGCTACGCCATTCAACGTGCCTGGGTGGCACAAAAAATCGCGGGCGGTCGCCACCGCATTGGGCAAAAAATTGGCCTTACTTCACGTGCCATGCAGCAAGCCAGTCAGATTAACGAGCCTGACCACGGCACCTTGCTCGACAATATGTTGATCGCGGATGCCAGTGAAATCGACACCGCGCGCTTTATCGTGCCACGCCTGGAAGTGGAGTTTGCCTTTATCCTGAACAAGCCTTTAAAGGGTGATCAGATTCGTCTGGGCGAGGTGATGGCCGCCACCGCCTACATTCAACCCGCGCTCGAACTCATCGATGCCCGCATCGAGCAGTTTGATCGTGACAGCAAACAGCCGCGCCAAGTGCGCGACACCATTGCCGACAACGCCGCCAATGCCGCCATCATCATGGGTGGCGCACCAGTCAAGCCCGAGGGCATAGACTGGCGTTGGGCAGGTGCGGCGTTTTACAAAAACGGGGTGGTGGAAGAGACCGGTCTGGGGGCTGGCGTGCTTGGGCATCCGGGCAATGGCATTGCCTGGCTATGTAAAAAACTGGCCGCCTATGATGAGGGTCTAGAGGCGGGCGAAATCGTGCTGGCAGGCTCGTTTACGCGCCCGGTGGCCTGCAGCAAGGGCGATGTCTTTCATGCCGATTACGGCCACTTGGGCAGCATCACCACGAGGTTTGTATGAAGATCGCCATCGTCGGCGCGGGTGGCATTGGCACGTGGCTGGGGCTGCGCCTGGCCAAACAACACGAAGTTTCGGTGCTTGCTCGCGCTGCCACGCTGACGGCTATCAAACAAGGTCACTGGACACTCAGTTTTGCCGATGGCACGCCGGCTTTGAATCAGGCGGTGGCGGCCAGTGATGATGCCCATCAGCTGGGTGCACAAGACCTCGTGCTTATCGCCGTCAAAGGCCAGCACTTAAACGCACTAGCCCCATCACTATTGCCGCTCATTGCCCCACACACCTTGATTTTGCCTGCCATGAATGGCGTGCCCTGGTGGTTCACTCAGGGGTTTGTCGAGTGCGCCACTCAGCAAGTGCCCCTGCCGTATGAGCAGGTGCTTGGCTGCGTGGTGCATGCCAGTATTCAAAACATCGGCCCTGGCCACGCCACGCACAAAATGGGCAACGGTCTCATCATTGGCGAACCCAAAGGGGGGCATAGTGCCCGTGCCGCAGCCGTGGTGGCCGCCTTGAGCGAGGCGGGTTTCACTACCACCCATTCTGACAATATCCGCTACGACATTTGGTACAAGCTTTGGGGCAATCTCACCATGAACCCACTCTCGGCAGTGACTGGTGCCACCGTGGACAAAATTTTGCTTGACCCCTTGCTGCGCGCCTTGTGCACCTCGGCCATGCGCGAAGCCGCCGCTGTTGGCGCGCGCCTAGGTTGCCCGATCACGCAAACCCCCGAAGACCGTCATCAGGTCACCGCCAAACTGGGCGCGTTCAAAACCTCCATGTTGCAAGACGTCGAAGCGGGTCGCAGCATCGAGCTGGATGTCATTGTCACCGCGGTGCATGATATTGCCGTTCGCCTGTCCATTCCTACCCCCAGCATTGACGCCATTCTCGGCATCACCCGCGTATTTGCACAAACCAGAGGTCTCTACTAAATTATGGAACACGTCATCATCACTGAAGTGGGCATGCGCGACGGCCTGCAGTCCGTCCCCTCCATCATGCCCACGGCCGACAAAATCGCCTGGTTAAATGCCCTTTACGCTGCCGGCTTGCGTCACATCGAAGTCACCAGCTTTGTGCCCGCCAAACTCATGCCTCAGCTTGCGGATGCGGCAGAGATTGTGCGCCATGCCAAGACCTTGCCCGGGCTGGAAGTCGCTGCCTTGGTGCCCAATGTCAAAGGCGCGCAGGCCGCCATGGCGGCGGGGGCCGATGTCATCACCGTGCCCTGCTCGGCGAGTGCGGCGCACAGCTTGGCCAATGTGCGCAAGACGCGCGAAGAGATTATCGAGGTGGTGCGTGAAGTGGTCACCATACGCAATGCCGAGTGCCCGCAGGTGCGCGTTGAGGCTGGCATCTCCACTGCCTTTGGCTGCACCATTCAAGGCGAGGTCAGCGACGACGAAGTGATCTGGTTGCTTGAGCAAGTCGTGGCCGCTGGCTCTGATTGCTCAGGCCTTGCTGACACCACCGGCATGGCCAACCCCGCACAAGTGCGGCGAATTTTTGAGAAGGCATTCAAGGCCGTGGGCAAAAACAAAATCGGCGCTGCGCACATGCACAACACCCTTGGTTTGGGCATCGCCAACTGCCTCGCTGCCTATGATGTGGGCGTGCGCAGCTTTGACAGCTCGCTTGCGGGTATTGGTGGCTGTCCACATGCACCGGGTGCCTCGGGCAATGTGGTCACCGAAGATTTGGTGTTTATGTTTGAAGCCATGGGCGTGGCCACTGGCATAGACCTCACCAAACTCATGGCTGCCCGCGCCCCACTTCGGGTCGGCATTCCTAACGAAGCCATCTACGGCATGCTGGCCGAAGCAGGTTTGCCTAAAACCTTTAAAGTGCAAGGGGTGGCCGCATGAGACCACTCCCCTACGAAGGCCTGCGGGTGGTGGAATTTACCCACATGGTCATGGGCCCCACCTGCGGCATGGTGCTTGCCGATCTGGGTGCAGAGGTCATCAAGGTCGAACCCCCCAAGGGCGACAACACACGCAATTTGCTGGGCTCGGGCGCGGGTTTTTTTCCGCTCTACAACCGCAATAAAAAATCCGTCTGCCTTGATCTCAAAACCCCTGCCGGGCAAGAGGCAGTCAAAAAACTTATCGCCACTGCCGACGTGGTCAGTCACAACTTTCGCCCTGAAACCATGGCCGCGCAAGGCCTCGACTACGCCTCGGTAAAGGCCATCAAACCCGATGTGATTTATGTCGCTTTGAAAGGTTTTCTCCCCGGCCCTTACGAACACCGCACCGCCCTGGACGAAGTGGTGCAAATGATGGGCGGCCTCGCCTACATGACCGGCCCCAAGGGCATGCCCCTGCGCGCCGGCACCAGTGTCAACGACATGATGGGCGGCATGTTTGGCGCCATCGCCTGCATGGCCGCTCTGCGTCAGCGCGAGCGCACCGGGCAGGGGCAGGAAGTGCAATCGGCCCTGTTTGAAAACAACATCTTCTTGGTGGCCCAGCACATGCTGCAATACGCCGTCACCGGGGCTGCAGCCGACCCCATGCCCAACCGCATCTCTGCTTGGGCGGTGTATGACGTGTTCACCGTGAAAGACGGCGAACAGATTTTCCTCTCCGCCGTCAGCGACAAACAATGGTCGGTGTTTTGTGACATGTTCGCCTATGAAGATATGCGCAACGACCCGCGCTATGTCAATAACAACGAGCGTGTCAAGAACCGCGATGTGCTCATTCCCGAGCTGCGCACTCGTCTTGCTGCCTTCACCGCCGCCGAACTTGCCGAGATGTTTCAAAAAAACGGCCTGCCCTACGCCCCCATCAACCGCCCCGAAGACCTGATGGACGACCCCCACCTCATGGCCACTGGCGGCCTAACCCCCATGACCCTGCCCAATGGGCAAGAGGTCAACACCGTGCCCTTCCCCTTCACTCTTGATGGCGAGCGCATGGGCGTGCGTTTGAATCCACCAAAACTTGGCGAACACACCGAAGAGATTTTGCGGGAGCTGGGGTATACCGCTGAACAATTAGCCACACTCAAGTAGAGAGTATTTTCCATTGCCCACCCTTGGTAGGCCCAGTGTGGGCAATCACAGCTTGACGCTTAAGTGCATTTAATTGATATTTAGTGCCGCTGATACTCAGACCGAGATGCTCGTTGCGATGTTGACTTAAGATGAAATTTTCTAATTCGCGCGCACTCATCACTCTGTCTTCATCGGCCACGCGTAAATACGCACGACCACTGGCGTAGTAGGGCTTTTCTTGGCCGCGCGCCAAAACGCGAATGCATGCTTTGGTGCCAATCACCACTTTGCTTACTTCAGGATAAATGCGTGGCTCGATGTGCGCTGCAATTTTCTGTGAGACTTCTCGCAAGGTGCTCTCGCTGACTTCCTGGCCACTGACGCGTCCATTATTTGATACGCCTAGCCACATCTCGGCTGACTCGTGCTTGTTTAACATGGCGCAAAGTGAAGCAAGGCCGTTTGACAATTCTGCCAACGACTTTTTAAACTCCACCATCTCTGACTCACTGCTTGGCAATAACGACATAGTGTTTGATTTTAGTGAATGGATATGCTATTTCGTGTTTTTTTTAATCTCCGCATCATTAACCTACATTTATTAGCAAGTAGCAAGTAGCATTGCTTGTTGCCCACATCGCGGGCTTGCCTGATCTCT
>JBDKJU010000122.1:0-3107 GCA_039796435.1 Pseudomonadota bacterium
CCACAGGCGCACCAACATTGTCGGGCAATGGCTCAACGGCTACGTATTTGGGCAATAAGTACAACCGCAAGTACAGTTACAAAGCAGAAACTACCTATGTTGCTGGCGAGTTTTACTGGCGTGTAGAGCGCGGGCAACAGAGCAACAACACCGATTTTGAAAAGGGCGCGGTGCTGCTGTCACGAGAGGAAACGCCTGCTGAAGTGACCTGGTCTATGGGCAGCAAACTCAGCAGTGTCTCGGTTGCCAAGGCGTTTAATGTGAAGGATGGGGCCTTGGACAGCGGCGGTCAAGACCTGTTGAAAGCATCTGATGCCAAACCGACCAGCAGTATTGCGGGGGTGGGCTGTGGCACGGTTGTGATTTTGATAGTTATTTTGCTGGTATTTTTGTTTTTAATCAGCCGCTGTTCCAGTTGCGACCCCAATGTTGAAAACTGTTCGTCTTCCTCTCGTAGTGGTTCGTATGGCGGTTTCAGCTCGGGTGGTGGACACAAATGACGCTGAATTTTCAAGGTTTTTAAGGAGAATGTCATGGAATTAGCTGGACTCAAATTGGGGGCCATCGTCGGCTCCATTTTGTTTGCTTTGATTGGTGTGCTGATCTTTTGGTTGTGCTTTGTCATCATCGACAAACTCACGCCTTACGATTTGTGGGGCGAGATTGTAGAGAAGCAAAATGTTGCCTTGGGGCTTGTGGTGGCGGCTATGAGTTTGGGGATTTGTGTGATTGTTGCGGCTGCTATACATGGCTGAAGTCGCATTCTTCGCTTTGTTGCTCTTCCCCCGCTCACTCCCCAGCCCCCTCTCGCCCAGCCGGGCGAAAGGGGGAGTTTTCATTTGATGGTTTGAGAATGGCTAGCCTTCTACTGAACGTTACTCAAGTTTTGCATGAAATCCATCAAAGCTAGCCCGCTTGAAATTACGCTGCTTGTCAGCGTTTTTGTGGTAGCGGCTTGTGGCTTGGTGTATGAATTAGCGGCTGGGGCTTTGGCTTCGTATTTGTTGGGGGACTCGATTTTGCAGTTCTCCACGGTCATTGGCTGTTATTTGTTTGCCATGGGCGTGGGTTCTTGGTTGTCCAAGTTTTTTGACCGGCAACTACCGGCACATTTTTTACGGATTGAACTTTTGGTCGCTTTGGCGGGCGGTTTTTTGCCTGCAGCTTTGTTTTTGGTCAATGCCTATATCCCCGGCAGCTTTCGCTGGGTCTTGTATGGGTTGGTCGCCACGGTGGGTATGTTGGTGGGCTTGGAGATTCCGTTGGTGATGCGGATTTTGAAGCGCAATGTGGCGTTTAAAGATGTGGTGTCGCAGGTACTGACCTTCGATTATTTGGGGGCGCTGGCGGTGTCGGTGGCGTTTCCGCTGGTGTTGGTGCCGCAATTGGGCTTGATTCGCACGGGTTTGCTGTTTGGGCTTTTGAACGCTGCGGTGGCGGTTTGGGCGCTGTGGCTATTTCGTTATGAGTTACGACAACTCAAAGCACATGCGCTGGCTTGTGGTGTGACTTTGGCAGCACTTACGGCAGCATTCGTGGGTGCAAACCACGTCACCACCTTGGCGGAAGACAAGTTTTACCAAGACCGCATTGTCTTCACCGCTGCGTCGCCCTACCAGCGCATCGTGGTGACGCAGGGCAAGCTTGGACATAGATTGTTTTTAAACGGCAACCTGCAATTTGCCGAGCGTGACGAATACCGCTACCACGAGGCTTTGGTACACCCTGCCATGTCGGCGTTTTCAGCCACAGGACCAAACACGGGCCCCAAGCGTGTCGCCGTGCTGGGCGGTGGCGACGGCATGGCGGTGCGCGAGATTTTGAAATACCCCAGCGTGGAGTCCGTTACCTTGGTAGAGCTTGATCCGGCGATGACTCAACTGTTTTCTGAGCAGCCCACACTGGTCAAGCTCAACGCTGGCGCGCTCAATTCACCCAAAGTCAAAGTCGTCAACACTGATGCTTTTGGCTGGTTGGAGGGTGCTACCGATACTTTTGATGTCATCATCGTGGACTTCCCCGACCCGACCAATTTCTCCATCGGCAAGCTCTACACCAACTCGTTTTATGCGCTCTTGGACAAGCGCCTTTCTGCCAGTGGTTATGCCGTCATTCAAACTACCTCGCCCTTGGTTGCTAGAAAAAGCTTTTGGACCGTGGCGCAGACCATTGAATCTGTCGGCCTCACAGCCACGCCCTACCACGCCCATGTCCCCAGCTTTGGTGAGTGGGGTTACATCATCGCCAGCCGAAGGCCGTGGCATCAGCCCAAGTCTTTACCCGCTGGGTTGCGGTTTTTAGACCTGCCAAGTCTGCCCCTGCTTTTTGACTTTCCGCTGGACATGGCGCGTGTGCCTGCCGAAGTGAACCGCCTCTCTAACCAAGTGCTGGTGACCACTTACGAGCAGGAATGGGGCAAAGTTGCGCACTGAGATTGGCTGTTGATTTTATGAAACGCCGCCAATTCATCGCCGCTGCCAGCGCCTTGCCGCTGCTAGCTTGCGATAAACCCCATACCATCGAAGGTGGTTTTACGGGTGTGAATATTGAACGCGGTCATACGCTTCGCGATGCCAAAGTCTGGGATGTGCCGAGCAAAACTGACACCACCAAAAACTACAAAACCCACACAACCAAAATCATCATCGCCGGCGGTGGCGTTGCCGGCTTGGCCGCTGCCCGCGCATTGCGGCTGCAGGGCATGAACGACTTTGTGTTGTTGGAGCTGGAAGACCGCGCCGGCGGCAATAGCAAAGGCGGCGTGGTCAATAGCATCACCTGTCCATTGGGCGCACATTACCTGCCTGTGCCGTCTGAGCAAGCGCCCCAAACGGCTGATTTGCGCGATTTGTTGGAGGAATTGGGCGTTCGCCAGCGCATCGCAGGCCGCTGGCAGTACGATGAGCGCTACCTGTGCCACAGCCCGCAAGAGCGCTTGTTTTTCAATAGCGCTTGGCAAGATGGTTTGCTGCCTATTCAAGATGTGAGCGTTCACACACTCGCACAATATCGCCAATTTGCCAAATTGGTGGAAGCAGTCCGACAACGCAGCAATTGGTCAATTCCAGCCTCAAATTCGACCTTATCCAGCGTAGATGTTGCTTTGT
>JBDKJU010000123.1:0-5072 GCA_039796435.1 Pseudomonadota bacterium
CAATCCATGTTCACTCGCCTCCTCGTTGCAGCAACCAGTGCCGGTGTTGCTCTCGCTCAATAATCAGCACACGCGCACGGGTCAGCACCACGGCCAGCACATACGCCCAAGCGGCCAGGCTCATGATCAGCATGGCACGCAGCATGACCGGATCCATGCTGGACTTGCCAATACCCACGCTGGCTCCCTGATGCAAGGTGTTCCACCAACGCACGGAAAAATAAATAATGGGCACATTCAGCACCCCCACCAAGCACAAGACAGCGGCCATTTTGTCGCCACGCCCAGGCTCGGTTTGGCTTTGGTAGAGCACCATCACCCCCACATACAAAAACAGCAGCAAGAGCTCAGAGGTCATGCGTGCATCCCACACCCAATAGCTGCCCCAAGTGGGCTTGCCCCACAGAGCCCCCGTCCACAACGCAATAAAGGTCATCAGAGCCCCGGTAGGCGCCAAGGCACGTATCATGATGCCGGAGAGTCTGGTGTTAAAAATGAACAGCAATGCCGCGTACAAGCCCATGACCAAGTATATGAACATGGACAACCAAGCGGCCGGTACGTGAATAAAAATGATGCGGTAGACCTCGCCCTGCGTGGCGTCGGTGGGGGCCACGAACAATCCAAGATAAAGACCATAGGCCGCCAACACAGTGGCGAGCACGGTAAAGACAGGAATGAGCCGCTTCGCCAAATGGTCGAAATGTTGCGGGGCAGCGTAATAAAACCAGTTCATTAATAATCTAGGGCCAAGCGTATGGACTTGGCCATCGCAAAGGGAATAGTGGACAAAGTGAAGATTGTAAAGGCCGCCAGCAATGAGAGATGCGCCTCGGCAGACTGCCCACTGTTGACCGCCTCCACCCCTGCCACGCCAAACACCAGCACCGGCACGCACAGAGGCAGAACCAGCAAGGCCACCAGCCCAGTGCTTTGGCGTGCCCCTAGGCTCAAACTGGCGCCCAAGGCCACCAGCGCCGAGAGGGCAGGCGTACCCACGGCCAGGGCCAGCATCAATACCCCCATGCTGTCCACTGGCAATTGAAACTGCAGTGCCAGAAGCGGTGTCAGCAAAATCACCGGCAAAGAAGTGAGCAGCCACTGCGCCATGATTTTTATAAAACAATGCCAAGTCAAACTGCCGGGCAACAAAAGCCACTGCTCTAAATACCCATCCACCGCGTCATCATGCAAGAGACGTTGTGCCCCGAGTATGGCAGACAACAACACCGTCACCCAGATAATGCCCGGGGCAAGGCGTGCCAGTTGCTCGGCCTCGCCACCAATCGCCAATGGAAACAGGCTGGCGACGATCAGATAAAACACCGGTATCTGCACCAGCTCGGCCATGCTTTTATATGCCAGACGCAGGTCACGCCACAACAGCTGTTGACTCAGGCTCATGGCGTGTCCCATGTCGGGGGTGGCTGCACATACACGCTCTCGCCCAAGGCATCAAAATGCCGTTCGTGGGTCACCATCAGCGCCGCGCCGCCGCTGCTGAGATGATCGCGCAGCAGTTCATTGAACCATTCGCTGGCATGATCATCAAGCGCGGTGCTCACTTCGTCCAACAACCAGAGCTTGTGCCTTGACAAAGCCAGCCTGGCCAACAATATCCGGCGTTTCTGCCCTGCCGATAGATACTGCACCGGCAGGTGCATGCGCTCTTGCAAGCCGGCTTTGTGCAAAGCGGCTTGTGTCTGTGTCGGCGGCAAAGTCTTGGGCAGCAGCAGTACGTGTAAGTTTTCTACAGCGGTGAATGCTGCCTTTAACCCCAAATCATGCGCCCAATACAAACACTCGGACGCCGCAGGCGCCTGCACCGTCCCTTGATGATTTGCTGCATCAGAGAGACCACACAAGCGCCGCAGCAGTGTGCTCTTGCCACTGCCATTCCTGCCTTTGATTAACTTCACCTCACCCGCGAGCAGCTCAAAAGATAAGGCTTGGCACAAGGCCCTCTCTCCACGATACAGCACCAGGTCATTGACCCGAATCAGCGGCATATTGGCTTGGGTAAGGGCGCTGTTCAATCAGCTTGTTTCAAAAAAACCGGGGTATCGTAGTTGGTGATATTGGGGGCCGGGTATTGGCGTGGTGAGCGAAAGCCAGACCCATTGTTCGCAGACGCGATCTCACCAGACAAACCTGGACGAGTCAAAAATGCTGCCCGCCCGCTACTCGCATTGCCTGCATTGCCAGCGGTGCCAGCATTCACCGTATTATTCAACACCGGCACAGCCCCTAAACCATTGGCCATGGAACCTGGCTGCCGCTGCTGCAAGGGGCTGGGTTTGTGAGTGGGAGAGTTGATTTCCACGTAGGGTGGTTGGTCATGATGATGCTCATTTTCTTTGCCCGCAATCAGGATCGTCACTTCCAGTTCATCTTCAGGCATGCTTATATCCTTGGTAATCCCGATAGGGCAAAGCGTCTCGCTGGTCATGTAGGCGGCGATGTATTCGCTGACTAAACGGCGGTCTTTGCCAGTCACCCTAGCGCCCTTGATGCAGCAGATGATGCCCAGTGCTGACATGTTTTCGGGCAAGTCCACAAAGGGATTGTTCAATGCCAACTTGACGGCATCGCTCCCGCGCTGCTCGCCACGCGCCCGCGCAGTGCCGATGCAAAACTGCTTGCCAATAGAGAGGAAGCGCATGAGGTCGGAGAAGTCCACATTATTCACCCCGACGCTGAAAATAATATTGAGCACACTCTTCATGGTCCCGCACAGCACCTGATCGCCGATGCGCAAAATCTCCTCATGTTCCAGATTTTCATCCACATTCTTGAAGATTTTTTCATTCGACACCACCACGGTGCAGTTGGAAAACTGACGCAGCTTTTTCAAACCATCTTGCGCGTACCGGGCAATTTTGGGCCCCTCGTCCTCAGAAGGCATGGACACCACCGAGATGGTGGGGATGTTCATACTCTTGGCGATTTCCGCCACGGTAGAAGACGAATACGTGCCCGTGCCGCCCCCCATGCCGGCGGTGATAAACAACAAATCAGCGCCTTGAATATGTTGGGTGAGCACAGCCTTGCTCTCTTCCGCCGCACGCAGCCCTACCTCTGGGTCGGCTCCTGCGCCAAAGCCCTTGGTGGTGATTTCACCAATCTGAATTTTGCAGGGGGCATTGGAGTAGTTCAAGTCGTTGACCGCCGTGTTGGCGACCATTAAATCGACCTGCTCCAAATTCTCCAACATCATGGTATTGACTGCATTACCACCGCAACCACCCATGCCAATGATCTTGATTTTGACCTCTTGACTGGGGTCTTTTTCAAAGCTGAGGATAGAGTCAGTGACCGCACTAATGACTTCATCATTTACGAGGGTTAACATGCTGCTTCCTTTCAAAAAATGAATTAAAAAATATTCTTAAAAAACTGTGTGATCCGGGCTGGCAAACCCAAAAGCTCATTGCCAGGTCTTGAGGCGCGACGCAGCTCCTGCATGCGTCTGGTGTAGGCCACCTGCAGTAAACCAAAACAAGTGGCGTAGCGTGGGTTGTGCACCAATTCAGCGTATTTGCCTTGATAATTCGGCAAAGCTATGCGCACGCGCATGGCAAAAATATCATTGGCCAGTGCGTCTAATCCACGCAAGAGCGATGCACCGCCGGTGAGCACAACCCCCGAATACAACTCACGCGCCAGACCCGTGGCTTGAATGATTTTGTTGACCTCTTCAAGCAGATCCTCGGAGCGTGGTTGAATGATCGAGGCCAAATCGGTTTGACGCATCTTGCGCACGGGCACATTACCTATGCCGCGCACTTCAAACTCACGATCAAGCTCGGCAAAGGATTTATGCGCCACGCCAAAACGCTGCTTGATCTGCTCTGCATCATCGTTGCTGGTGTGCAGGGCCACGCGTATATCGTAAGTAAAACTGTGCCCACCAATGGCAATGCAGGAGCTGTGCACCACGGCATGTTCCTTGAATATGGCAATGTCAGTGGTGCCCGCACCTATGTCCACCAACACCACGCCCATCTCTTTTTCGTCATCAGACAAACACGCCGTGCTTGAGGCGATGGGCTGCAAGATAGTGCCCTCAACCTTCACCCCTGCGCGCGTGATGCAGCGTGAAATATTGGCCATCTGTGCGCTCGGGGCAGTCATCACGTGGTAGTGACCATCCATATTGCGTGCCGACATGCCGATAGGTTTGTAGACAAACTGATTGTGGTTCAGCAAATAGCCCGTGGGGATGACATCTATCAGGGTCTGATCATTGCTCAGCACCACAGAGGTACGTGCGGCCAAGTCCATGGCGGTAACGTCTTCTTCGCTGACCTCGTTTTTGCTGATCTGTCTCTGCACTTTCAGATTGTCCGAAACCACATCCTTGCTGGCAATGCCAGTCATCACTGAGTCCACTTTGCGCGCCGCATCGTTCTCGGCTGCCAGGATGGCCCGACGCACCGTCTCGATAGTCTTGTCCACATCCACCACCATGCCATTGCGCAGACCGATGGATTGCTCTTCGCCCACCCCGATGACCTCAAAGCCATGCTCGTCGTACTCACCCACCATCACCATGACCTTGGAGGTGCCAATATCAATCGCGGCAATGGACTTTTTGTGGCTTGCTTTCACTCTTGTCTTAGTTTCCAAATTGAACTCCCTGTGCTGCTGCGCTGACTGCGGTGACAGCCTGCGCATTGTCTACAGCGGCAATTACGGCCACTGGTGTGACAGTTGCCACCGCAAAACCATTGGGGTAGCGCATGTCAAAATAATTGCCACGCCCTCCCTGGTCACTCGATACTCGGGTGGCCAAGCGCAGGAAACGGCTGAAGCGTTCTTCAAAAGCTTCGCGTCCCATTTCTACCTGCCACTGGTTCCCCAGCTTGAGCCTCCAGCTGTCCCTTTCGCTCAAACGCAACTCCTGCAAGGTCCAGTTTTTTTCCAGCAAGCGCTCATTACTTGACTGAAAACGCTCAGCCATATCACGCTCACGTCCTTTGGGACCGAGAAATAAGGGCAGGTTGCGGTCGTATTCGGCATCAAAGAACTCGCCCTTGGTATTCACCATGCCTTTTTGATTCCAGTACGCC
>JBDKJU010000124.1:0-4532 GCA_039796435.1 Pseudomonadota bacterium
GGTGTAAGTGCGGGCCAAACCTTCGTAGGCAAGTGTTGTCGCTTCTGGGAGGTGTCTTTGTTCCACTTGATTGAGTGCGCTGTGGTACTTTGCTATGGCACGTTCAAATTGCCGCGCGCCAATTTCACTTTGTCCTTGGCGATACACCACTTTGCCGAGTAACTCCAAGCCCTCTGCTTCGATGAGGGGGTCGTGACCGCGGCCAATCTTGATTGCGAGTTTGCTGTGCTCTTCGCCTGCCTGCATCTCTCCCAGCATTTCACTGGCGCGTGCAAGTATCAGTTGATAGCGACCAGCAAATGGGTGTTTGTCGTGATAACGTGTCTGCAGCGCCAAGAGATGGCGCTTGGCCTCCATTGGTTTTTTTTCGCGCAGCCAGTTATGCGCTTGTTTCAGGGTAGGGTCTGTGAATGCTTGAGCAGAGGGGGTGTTCATAAGTCAGGCTGGTGTTTCAGGAGATCTGCGCATACAGTAGCAGTTTAGCCACGGGCCTGAAAAGTAATTACGTGTTTTGTGTTATTTTGCGTGTTTTGACTGTGCAAGCGGGGCATTCAAAACAACAATGGCGTCAACACTACTACTGTTGGAGCCCACATGATCTTAAGCCGTACTTTGGCTGCTTTATTTGTCGCATACCTCGGCTGTGCCAGCCTGAGCCACGCGGCAACCATTACCGTCAACACCGTTAGCGCCACCTCGGTGGTGGGTCAATGCGCACTCATTGATGCTGTGCAGGCGGCCAATACCAACACCGCCGTGAACGGTTGTGTGGCGGGTAGCCCAGGCTTAGACACTATCGTATTTGCCAATACGGTCAGCGTGATTGATTTCACCATGCCTTTGTCCGGCACCACGGAAGCCTTGCGCATCAGTGAGGACCTCACTATTGATGGCAGCAATGGCAGCTATGGCACGGCAGGGGTGCGCATACAGCGCAATCCGGCGGCAACCCTGCCATTTCGCATTTTTAAGATCATGCACGCCAATGACATCAATGCCGATGCACCAGAACTTGGTTTGCCAACCTATGTGCAAGGCCCGACAGTCAGTATGCGTAAGCTGGAGGTAGCCTTGGGTGCTTTGGGGGATAACTCGGTCAATATCAACACCAAATATTTTGGCTACGATGGTGGCTGTATTGCCACCTCGGGTGTGTTGAATTTAACCGATGTCACTGTGCGTGACTGTCGTACCACTGCTTCAAATATTCTTGACCCTAGCACCGGAAAGCTATTGCGCATTGATGGTTGCGGCGGTGGTATCTATTCTGATTTAGAGTTGTACGGCGTGCGGCTCACCGTCACGGGCAACAGCACCAGTGCCCGCCAAGGCCTTGGTGGTGGCATCTGCTCGTATAGTCGATTATGGCTAGACGATTCTTATGTGGGACAAAACAGCACCTCTGGAACCAATGCGGCGGGCGGCGGCATCTACCATAGCCTGTCACTACTCTCGCCCCCCGATGCGCGTTTTTATATGACGGGCTCTACAGTGGAACAAAATACCACAAGTGGCGATAACGCCTCGGGTGGTGGCCTGAATATCAAGAGTGCTGTCTCCATGTTGGCCAATTTGATCGCCAATAATCGCACCAGTGGCGTACAAGCCAATGGGGGTGGCATGAACATCGAGTGGTCATCTCATCTCAAAATTTTTAACGGCAATTGGTTTAGCAATAATTGGGTGTCGGGTGATTGGGCGTCCGGCGGCGGGCTCTATGCAGATGCCACCAATAGTCTGATGTCCTTTGATGGCAACACCTTTAGTACCAATCACGCTTATGGCGCTATAGCACGTGGCGGTGGCCTCTGGTTACAAGGGGCGGCCATCTTAAGTAATAACACCTTCAATCTAAACACCACTCCGGGTATCAATGGATTAGGCGCAGGCCTCTACCTCGCCGGCAAGACCGACGGGCAGACCATCACGATTGCCAATAACACCATCGCGGAAAACACAAGCTCTGCGAACAATGGCGGCGGGGTGTACATTTGCGACGCTGACAATACTTTTGTTGGGCCCCTGCCCAATCGCGTTGATAACTGCACCAATAATACCCCGCTGTCCCTACGCTTAGAAAGTAACATCATCCTTGGCAATGGCACCGGTCTTGATGTCGTCGCCGATGTGGCCACTACCGCCAGTGGCATAAAAAATATTATTGGCACGAGCCGCAATGTGGCTGCGGCAGGTGTGGGCAGTGGCTGTCAGCCTGGCCTTCTAGCCCTTGACTACAACGGCGGAAGGCAACTAGGCTTTGCTAAAGTCACCATCCCCACGATGGCGCTGCCACGCACTTCCTGTGCGGTCGATGCCGGCAGCAACCCACTCAGCCGCAGCGAAGATCAACGCGGCAATACCTATTCACGCGATCAAGGCCTGGCCACTGATGTGGGCGCTTTTGAAACGATTCCGCGTCCCAGTATCACGCTGAAAAAAATAATCATTGGCACCCCATCGGTCACCGATGCGAGTCGGTTTAATTTAAGCATTGTGGGCAACAACTTAAGCGGTGGCACTAACCCTGCCCTCAACGTGGGTCACAACGGCAGCACCGGTGCCGTCAAAGGCGACGATGGAGCGACAGTGACGATCAGCGAATCTGCAGGCAGTGGCAGCAGTCTTGCCAACTATGTCACCAGTCTGGCGTGTGATTTCGCTACCCCCACCATGCTGAATGCCACCACGGCCACCATTGTCTTGCCCAATTACGCCATAGCTTCCTTTCGCGACGTCACCTGCACATTCACCAATGCCGCTCGCATCACTTTAACGACCATGACCTATGGTGACGGCACGGTCACGAGTAATATTGGCGGCATTAACTGCGGGCCTAGCTGTCGCTCGGTGTATGCTGCGGGCAGCAGTGTCGTCTTGACCGCGATCGCCGCTCCTGGAGCACACTTTGCGGGTTGGACAGGCGCCTGTGCTGGTATTGCTGTGGGCAATATCTGCACCTTAGCGGTCAATGGCGATGTCACTGCCAATGCCGTGTTCACTCAGGATTTTGTTCCTGCGCTGCCGGTGCCGACTTTGGGTTCAGGCGCACTTTTGCTGCTCGCCATCTTGGTCGCCATGAGTCTGAAGCAACGAAAGGTAATATGAAGCGCTTGTGGACATTGTTTTTGCTTTGCGCCGCCCTGTGCCCAGTCAAAGCCAAGGAGCCCTACCAGATCAAGTTACACGATTACGCGACGGCACCGACCTCTGGGGGTGGAACCACCGCCCTTGTCGGTAAGGAGCGCCAGCAATTTGCTGTGGCCATGGGGGAGAAAACCTTGCGCTTGCAAGTGCAAATTCCCTTAAGCTCTCCCTTGGGAGCTAAGGTTAAGAGTCGTGCTTATTTAAAGGTGGTGCATCAGGACAAAGGCCGCGACACCCCCGTGCATGATTGGCAGTGGCCCGCTGACTACAAAGGCAAGGTGCTTACCACCGAGGCGTATTTCCTGCCCGGCACACACATCATCAGTTTGCATGATGGCGATCAACAAGAGGTGCTGCTGGCCAAACGCATCATTCATGTGGGCGAGCCAATGAGTGCCAAGGCCGATCCCTCGAACATCACTTCTGTGCCCAATGCTCCCTATGACCGTAAAAATTTCAATATCTGGACCACCAAAAGCATAGACGACCACTGGAAACCAGTCGGTGCAAGCAACAAGATCAAAGCAGGCAGCTGCATTACTTTATTTTTTGACAGCGCCGTCAAGCTAAAAAATCTGGGCATGATGCGATGGGGTATATACAAAATTCTGCCCAATGGCCGCGAAGAATACGTCAATCAAAAAGACCAAGGGGTACAGCTACAAGAGTGGCGTCGCCTCTCTTATGAAGAGTGCAGCGACTTTGCCAGCAGGGGCCAATACCGCATTTACCTCTCCACCAAGGATGACGCCGATGTGCACTCAGGCGTGAATAACAAAAATTATTTGGCCAAGACAGATTTGTGGGTGGAGTAAGGCCGCTTATGCCTGCTTAGGCCAGAGCGTTCTCTTCCTCATCCAGCTTGGGCTTGTTTGCAGGCTCATCTTTGTCAAACACGAGCAGCACTTTTTCGTCTTTGTCCATATCCACCAAGACTTTGCCACCGCCGACCAGCTTGCCAAACAAGAGCTCGTCGGCAAGGGCTTTGCGAATGGTGCCTTGAATAAGGCGGGCCATGGGGCGGGCGCCCATGAGTGGGTCAAAACCTTTACGTGCCAGGTAGTCGCGCAGGCTTTGACTAAAGCCTATGTCTACCTTCTTGTCGTGCAGTTGATTTTCAAGTTCGAGCAGGAATTTTTCAACTACTTTGAGAATGACTTCATTGTTCAACGGTGCGAATGAAATGGTGGCATCTAAGCGATTGCGGAACTCTGGTGTGAACAGGCGCTTGATGGCCTCCATTTCATCGCCTATGGCCTTGGTGTTGGTGAAGCCCATGCTGTTTTTTGCCAAGGTGTCGGCACCTGCATTGGTGGTCATGATGATGACCACATTGCGGAAGTCGGCTTTGCGGCCGTTGTTGTCCGTGAGACTGCCGTGGTCCATGA
>JBDKJU010000125.1:0-3654 GCA_039796435.1 Pseudomonadota bacterium
GCCGCAAACGCCTCCAGCACTGGCAGGCCAAAGCCTTCTGACAAAGACATGAACAGCAAGCAAAAGGCATGCTGCAAAAGCATCTGCTTGTCATTCGCCGAGACATAACCCAGATACTTCACCTGTCCGCTGGACAAGCCTTTATTCAGCGCCGTGTGGGTGTCTTGGTCAGGCCAGCCGGACTTGCCCGCAATCACCAGATCTACGCCATCGCGCAAATGAGCAGGCAGTGACAGATATGCCTGTATGCAGCGTGCAATGTTTTTGCGTGGCTGCAAGGTGCCCAGAATGAGGAAATACGGCTTGTCTAAGTGATACTTTTGCAGCAAAGCCTGTGTCGACTCTCGCTGCTCAAGAGGCGTGGGCAGATCGGCGCCCAAGTAAGTGACCGTGATATTTTCAGGACGCACACCGAAATAGTGCACGATTTCTGCCTTGGAAAACTGTGAAATGGTGATGACGTGTGCGGCCGTGCGCACCATGCGCCGCCACAGACTGTTTTTCACCTGAGTGAAATGCTGGCGTGTCCACTCGGGGTGAGACAGGGGGATGGCATCCATCACCGTGGCCACCACCGGCGTGTGCCTGAAACGCGGGATGATGTGGTCGGGGGCATGAAACAGCTGCACCCCTTGTTGGCGTAAGGCCGCTTCAGGAAAGTTCACGCCCAAATACGCCGCCGGCGCCACCCGATGGGGATAGTGCCCCAGCGGCGTGACCGGCTGGCCGGCATAACTGCAAGTCAGCTGCCGTTGGTGCTGAAACAAATGCAGGTCAAGCTCGGGGCGAGCGCGCAACTGCGACAACAGTGCTTCGGTATAGTGGCCTATGCCGTCTATGCCTTGGCTCGCCAGGCCATTTTGCAACACCGTCACCCCCAAGCCCAGGCTCAGTGATGAGGCCTTAGCCAACTCTGTGGCCGCACTCATGACGCGGTGTCGGGGCGGTGGGTCAACATCCAGCGCAGCGTGTCGGCAATGGGGGTGATCCGCCGCTGTGGCATCAGCGCGCGCAAACGGCTGTCGTCACCACGCAGCCGTACCACTTCAGTGGCCCGCACAAACTGCGGGTTCACGCGAATGCTCATGTCTTGGCCGGTGATGGTTTGGCACAGGTCAAACACCTCGCGCAGCGAGCGCAACTGCCCGCTGCAAATGTTCACCACCTGGCTGTGCACCCCGGCTTGTGCCAGCGCCGTGTAGGCGAGTACCACATCACGCACATCCGAAAAGTCACGCCACACATCCACATTGCCCAGCTCTATCACTGACGCCCTGCGCACAAAATGCCCCACTATCTTGGGGATTAAAAACTGCTCCGTCTGCCCCACCCCCGTGTAGTTAAACGGGCGCACCAGACAAATGGGCAGGCGTGCAAACCAAGTGCGCGCGAGATACTCCATTGCCAGCTTGCTCACCGCATAGTCATTCGTCGGCTCAAGCGCCAGCGTCTCGCTGTGCAGCTCCGCCGGGTTATTGCCGTAGACATTGGCCGAGCTGGCCAAAACCACCGAGGCAGGCTTGTGTTGCAAGCCCAGCAAGCCCTCTAGCAAGTGGCGCGTGCCCAGCACATTGACTTGATAAATCTCATCCACCTGACCATGCGCCACATTGGCAATGGCCGCCAGATGAAACACCCAGTCAAACCGCTGCCCTTTGAGCTCATCCACTACCGCCGCCCCGTCCAGAAGATTGGCGCGCAAACAACAGCAGTCCACCCCCAGCTGCTTAAGCGCCGCCTGCAGGTAGCGACCGGTAAAGCCTTCGCCACCGGTGAGCAGGGCGCGTTTCTGAGTGGGCGGTAACTGAGACGATGTTGGTGCGTTCATGTGCCAGAGTGAAGGCAGAGACTAAAAAGAAAAACCGATCTGATTGCGGCGCAGATCAGCCTGCACCATCATCTCACACAACTGCTCAAGCGTGGTCTGCGGCGCCCAGCCCAGAACCTGTTTGGCTTTTTCCGGGTTGCCGATCAGCAACTCCACCTCTGCCGGGCGGTAAAACTTCGAGTTCACCCTCATCACATCCGCCCCCAGCTTGATCACCGAGTTGGCGCTGATTGGTGCATCAGCTGCAATCTCCGTCACCGTGGCATATTCATATTCCGCCGCACCACTAAACACCAAGCGCACCCCAATCGCCTTAAAGGCCATGCGCACAAAATCACGCACACTCTCGGTGCGCTGGGTGGCCAGCACAAAAGTGTCTGGCGTCTCGGCCTGCAACATACGCCACATGCCCTCGACGTACTCTTGGGCGTAGCCCCAGTCACGCTTGGCATCCAGATTGCCCAACTCCAGCACCTGCGCCTTGCCCTGCGCCAGCTTGGCCACCGTGTCAGTGATTTTGCGGGTCACAAACTCCTGCCCGCGCAAAGGGCTCTCATGGTTAAACAAAATGCCGCTGCTGGCAAAAATATCATAGCTCTCGCGGTAATTCACCGTCATCCAGTGCGCGTATAACTTAGCCACCCCGTACGGGCTGCGCGGGTAAAACGGCGTAGACTCCACCTGCGGCACCGCCTGCACCTTGCCAAACATCTCCGAAGTGCTGGCCTGATAATACTTGATGGCGCGATTGGTCAGGCGAATCGCCTCCAGCAGATTCAGCGCCCCCATGCCGGTGATGTGCGCCGTGGTGGTTGGCTGCTCAAAGCTCACCCCCACAAAGCTCTGCGCCGCCAGATTGTAAATTTCGTCTGGCTCCACCCGCACGACCAAGGCCAAAGTGCTGCCCAGATCCGTCAAATCATACTCTACCAGTTGCAGATTGGGGTGGTCTTGTATGCCCAACTCATTGATGCGCCACAGATTCACTGAACTGGTGCGCCGATAAGTACCAAAAACCTGATAGCCCTTGTCGAGCAATAGTTGCGCCAGATACGCACCGTCTTGGCCACTGATGCCGGTGATTAACGCTTTTTTAGACATAAATCCACATAAGTTTTACTTATGTGGAATTTTAACGAATAAGTTATGCCGTATTTTTAATGCACCGTCGCTGCGGCGCGTGTTTTCCTTGAACCGGCGCGAAAATCACCTGGCACTCTTGCGGCAGTTTTGCGCCAGACTTGCGATAGTTTTGCGGAAGTTTTGCGAAAGTTTTTGCAAATGGCAAAAGAAAAAATGCCCTAAAGATAGGGCATTTTGATGGCGATCTTAAGTTGTGGTTTTAAGACTGTTTGTCTGTATCAGCGGCGGCGCACCGTGCCGAATCCCAGCAACCCCACGGCAAGCAACAGCAGACTCGCAGGCACTGGCGTATTGCTCACGGCGGTCATGCTGATATCGTCCAAGGCAAAATCATTTCCATTCAGCGCGGTGACGGTATTTAGAATTGCCACCGTCACATTGCCAGTGCTTGTCGCTGTCCAGTTACCGCTTAGCTTGTTCCACACGCCCGCCAAACCCGTGCTGCCAGCGGCAATGCTTGTGCTGGTCACGCCATCCATAATGATCAGTTCAAGACCAGACCCCGGAAAATTGAAGTTGAATGTTGCGTCACAGCACACATTGGCGGCCCATGCCGAGAGGTCGTATTGGGTCCCCGCAGTCACTGCCACACTTTGTGACCATGCGGTATTGGCCTGTCCGCCACCATTGACCACCATCATATTGCCAGTGCCAGTGGTGTGGTCACCCATTGAATAAAAAGC
>JBDKJU010000126.1:0-7245 GCA_039796435.1 Pseudomonadota bacterium
TTCCCACCTCAGCAACACAGTCGGCGTGGCCAATGTGAGCCGCTATCTGGCGCAATTGCCTAAGGCGCCTAAGTACCTCACCTCCGCCGCCTGCAGTGCGGGCTTTGAAGAGCTGGGCAAAAAAATAATCACAGACAGGCGGTGAACAACACACTAAGCGACTAAGCAGCGCCAATGCTGGAAAGATGCTCAAGCCAGCACGATGTCGTACTGCTCCTGGTGGTAGACGCTCTCCACATGCAAGGCAATTGGCTTTTCTAGTGCCTGCTCTAAGGCCAACAAGGCACTGGCTTCCTCGTCCAAGAAGCGATCGATAACCGTCTGTGCCGCCATGATGCGAAACTCGCGTGGGTTGAACTGTCTGGCTTCTCGGGTGATCTCCCGCATGATCTCGTAACACACTGTCTGCGCGGTCTTGATTTCACCACGACCCTTACATACCACGCAGGGCTCGCATAAGACATGCGCCAAGGACTCACGAGTACGCTTACGTGTCATTTCCACGAGACCAAGACCAGTAAATCCATTGACAGTGACTTTGGTGCGGTCACGCTCCAAGGCGCGGTGCAACTCGGTAAGCACAGCCTCCTTGTGCTCGGCCTTGTCCATGTCAATAAAATCAATAATGATGATGCCGCCCAGGTTGCGCAGACGCAACTGGCGGGCAATGATTTGCGCTGCTTCAAGATTGGTCTTGAAAATAGTGTCATCAAAATTACGCACACCCACAAAGGCCCCCGTGTTGACATCGACGGTGGTCATGGCTTCGTTCTGATCAAAAATCAAATAGCCGCCCGACTTCAACTCCACGCGTCGTGACAAGGCTTTATCGATCTCATCTTCGATGGTGTAGATGTCAAACAAAGGGCGTTCACCAGTGTAGTGATACAGGCGCTCATGCAGACCTTCACTGTAGTCGCGCGCAAAAGCCTGCATGGTGTGCTTGGTGCTGGCATTATCGATCAAGATACGAGTGGTTTCTTCACTGACCACATCGCGCAAGATGCGTTCAGCCAACTGCAAATCTTGGTGCAAGCACGACATGGATGGCATGCTCGTGGCTCGATTGCGGATGTTTTTCCACAGCTTGGTGAGGTAGTCTACGTCGTGTTGCAGCTCTTGTTCTGTGGCGCTCTCAGCTTGAGTGCGGATGATAAAACCACCCTCCAAACCCTCGGGCAGTAAATGCTGCAAACGGTCTCGCAATAAGGCTCGCTCTGACTCATTGGCGATGCGCTGAGAGATGCCAATATGGTCGTCTTGGGGCAGATACACGAGCAGGCGGCCCGCCAGAGATATCTGGGTGGAGAGTCTGGCACCCTTACTGCCTAAGGGGTCCTTGATGACTTGCACAATAAGATTTTGCCCTTCGTGCAAGAGCTTTTCGATGGGCTTGTCATCATGGCTGCTGTGGTGCGAAAAATGACTGGCGCGGTGGCCCCAAATATCGGCGATGTGCAGAAAGCCAGTCTTGTCCAGCCCAATATCTATGAAGGCCGACTGCATGCCAGGCAAGACTCTGGCCACCTTGCCCAAATAGATGTTGCTCACCACCCCCAGCGCCTCAGCGCGCTCAATGTGCAACTCTTGCACCACGCCGTGGTCAAGTAAGGCTACGCGCGTTTCGCGAGGGGTGACATTCACCAGAATTTCATCAGCCATGGCGTACTCGTTGAATCAAGCCAGCAATGCTGGTATGTAACACGCCGAAACCATAACGAACTGAGCGGCGAAAGCTGATAGAGCTGGCCTCCGGAAAATACTTGGTGGGACAGGAGAGCTCGCCTATGCGCAACTGCGCAGAAATGGCGGCGGCCAGAAACTGATTGTCAAACACAAAATCATCTGAAAACTGACTGCTGTCGATGCGCATCAGCGCCAGCCGTGAATAAGCACGATAACCGGTGTGGTACTCGGACAGTTTGGCCCCCAATAGCAGATTCTCAAAGGCCGTCAACAAGCGGTTGGCAAGGTACTTCCACCAAGGCATGCCGCCCGCAAGTGCGCCGCCACCCAAAATGCGTGAGCCGAGCACCACGTCGTACACACCCGAGGCGATCATCGCCGCCATAGGGGTGACCAGCTTGGGCTCATACTGGTAATCAGGGTGTACCATCACCACGATATCTGCCCCCCGCGCCAAGGCCAACTCATAGCAGGTCTTTTGGTTGCCACCGTAGCCACGGTTAGCAGGATGCTCATGTACCTGAATACCAAGCTCTCTGGCGACGCGGGAGGTGTCATCAGGGCTGGCATCATCCACCAGCAAGACCTCGTCCACGATGTCGTGTGGTAAATCCTGATAGGTCGCGGCGACCGTGGCGGCAGCCTTATAAGCAGGCATCACGACAATGATTTTTTGATTGTGTATCATGGTTTATGCACTTTATACACCACGATGCTCTCATCCTCAAAGTGACGCATGCCGAGACGCGCGTCAAAGAACTGTATGCATTTGTCTATAGGGGCAGAGGAGGGATAAACATGCGTATCCCAACGCATGGTCTGTGGTTTGGCGAGTACCACATAGTCAATATGCTGTTTTTGCAAGGTCGCAAGATCGTCTGCCTGCCACTGATTACGAAACGGGAAACGGGCATCAATAGACTCGCCATAAGACACAGGAAAGCAGTACCCTTGCAAACGCGCGGGCATGATGTGTTGACGGCTGAGCTGTTGCCAAGAATGAAAGATATTGTGGTAGCTCTCAAACGCATACGGGCCAGCCGCGATTCTGATGCTGCCTCTTGGTTCCTTGGCCAAAGTGAGCCAGAAAGGTGAACGAGGGAACTGCGACATGAACTTGACGATAGGATTGTGCCCATGCCGCCAGTCCATTTGATAGAGCGAGTGAGACTGATAGGCATTGGGGTAACGCAAGATCTCGCCCTGAGTCCAACGCAAAGCACTGTAGGAAAAAAATAGACAGAGCAGCGCACAAACCAGAGTAGCGTGTCTAGGAAAAAATCCCGCGAGACGCACTAGGCCAAACGCCATCCACAAAAGCAGCACAGGACAAATAATCAGGGTATAGCGGGCCATGACCAAAGCGTGCATCACCCACATGGGCTTGCTTAGATAAATAATGAGTAAGGTGAGGCAGATACCTAGGGCAATGATGAGATGCTCGTCAGGAAAAGCCCGCAGCGCAGGCAGCAAACCAAATAACGCCAGTCCCACAGAGAGAGCCAGCACAACATGCCGCCCTGTGCCAAGCCATAAATACAGGGCGCCCAGATAGGTGTCAACATCTGGCAGGTGCATGCCGCTTTTGGACTGCATGGCCGTGGGGTCCGCTAGAAGCGGCGGCAAAATGAGGAGGCACATGCCAAGGGCGGTGACACAGCCAAGCAGCAACACCCGCCACAGCTGCCGAAAATCACGACTCTTACCCATGAGCAGAAACGCCCACAAAAAAGGAGCCACCATCAAAGGGCCTACCACTGGGTGGAGCCAAGTGCCGAAGATCGCCAGTGGCACAAATAAATAAGCAGAGTTCTTATGACCCTCTTTGTACCAGCGCATAAAAGACACGACGGCAAGCAGTGTGCACAGCAAACTCAGGGCGTAGGGTCTGGCAATACGACTGTAGTTAATGAGCAGTGGCGAGATGGCGAGCAGCAGACCAAACACCAGCGCCTGCCGCGGATACCCATGGTGCAGCAGGTAGTGCATGGCCAAATAAACTGTGGCAATGCCTGCCAGTAACATGGGCCAGCGCATACCCCACTCGGTCAAACCAAAAAAGTCGGCAATGAAGCGATAGTACAGCGTGAGCGGGATGGAGTAATCGGATTGCCCAAAGGATAAAAAAATCTGGCTGTAGGTGGCCACCAGAATACGGTGGTAGGCGTGCCATTCGTCATCAATAAGCACTTGCGAGAGCAACTGCTGCGCGCGCAAATACGTGGCCAACAAAACTACCGCAGCAAGCAGCAGCTGAGAGCGGCGCACAGCGGAAAGTGAAAGCAATTAAAACCCCTTGGGTCTTTGCAGATGATAGTCGGTGGCCAGCTGAAACTGTTGTGCGGCATTCAGCATTCTGGCCTCGTCGAAGTAATTGCCAATGAGCTGCATGCCGATAGGCAGGCCCTGCGCATCAAATCCGCAGGGCAGGCTCATCGCTGGCTGACCAGTTAAATTGGCCGCGACCGTGAAGATATCGCCCAAGTACATTTTGAGTGGGTCATCGGTCTTGCTGCCCAAGGGGTAGGCGCATTCGGGCGCAGTGGGTGACAACACCAGATCGCAGTGCTGATAAGCCTGTGCAAAATCATCGGCTATGAGGCGCCGCAGTTTTTGTGCCTGCACATAGTAG
This sequence comes from Pseudomonadota bacterium, assembly GCA_039796435.1. Lineage (GTDB taxonomy): Bacteria > Pseudomonadota > Gammaproteobacteria > Burkholderiales > Casimicrobiaceae > JBDKJU01. The sequence goes on from JBDKJU010000126.1 coordinate 4,319, forward strand.
GCATCGTAGTAACCATGTGACAGCACATAGGTGCCGATCAAAATACGGCGCTTGACCTCGGCCCCAAAGCCTTCAGCGCGCGATTTTTTGTACATGTCATTGAGGTCTTTGTACAGGGCGGCGCGGTGCCCATAACGCACCCCATCGAAGCGAGACAAATTGGAAGAGGCCTCTGCTGGGGCCACCACGTAGTAAGCAGGCACCGAGTAGTCCACCTTTGGCAGAGACACCTCCACCATTTCGGCACCTAGGCTGCGCCAGACGGCGATGGCCTGCTGTAGGGCGGCCTGCACCGCGGTATCGGTGCCAGCGGCGTTAAAAAATTCTTTGGGCAAACCGATGCGCAGCCCTTTAATGGACTGCTGTAAATGCGCGCGATAGTCCACCACCGGCCGCGCCAAGGAAGTGCTGTCGCGCTCATCAAACCCCGTCATCGCTGACAGCAGCAAAGCACAGTCTTCACTGGAACGGGCAATCGGCCCGGCCTGATCGAGGCTGGAAGCAAAGGCCACCATGCCGTAGCGCGAGCACAGCCCATAGGTGGGTTTAATGCCGGTGAGATTGGTGAAGGCAGAGGGTTGGCGTATGGAACCGCCAGTGTCGGTGCCCGTGGCGCAGGGAGCAAGGTCGGCGGCCACGCAAGCAGCAGACCCACCTGATGAGCCTCCTGGCACCCGGAGTGGGTCCCAAGGATTATGGACAGCGCCAAAATAGCTGTTTTCGTTGGACGAGCCCATGGCGAACTCATCCATATTGACCTTGCCCAAAGTGACCATGCCCGCCTCGCGCAGTTTGTGCACCACGGTGGCGGTGTATGGGGCGACAAAATTGTGCAGCATTTTGGAACCGCAGGTGGTGCGCCAGCCATCGATACAAAAGAGATCCTTGTGGGCGATGGGAATACCGAGCAGGGCGTTCTGCTCTCCCGCTGCCAGACGCGCGTCACACTCCCTCGCGTCCGCCAGCGTGCGGTCTGCATCCAGACTTAGATAAACATTGAGCTTGGCGTTGTGGGTGGCAATGCGATCGAGATAGTGCTGCGCCAGCTCCACCGCCGAGATCTGACGACTGTGCAATGCCTGTGCAAGCTGGGTGAGAGAGGGGTAGGCGCTGACACTCATTCGATCACCTTGGGAACCAAGTAGTAGCCCTCTTCACTGGCTGGGGCATTTTGCTGAAAATGGTCGCGCTGATCACGCTCGGTCACCACATCCGGACGAAGTCGCAACACCAGATCCTGAGCGTGGGCCGTGGGCGAAACTCCTTGGGTGTTGACTGCCTGCATCTGGTCAATGAGGCCAAAGATGCTGTTTAATTTTTGACTGACATCGGCGGCCTCCACTTCGGTGATGTGGAGGCGAGCCAAATGGGCCAAACGGTGTATTTGCGCGAGTTCGAGTGCCATTATTTTCAAGTATTTCAGCGATTTTACGTTATCATTACGGGTTTAATAATATCTTACAGATTCCACCTTTTTTCAATAGCGTTGGTGAGCATTGGTCAGGATTGGGTGAGGCTTTGTGATGTACAACAGTAATTTGCGAGAGTGACATGTTTGGTTTTTTAAAGGGCTACTTCGCCCACGATTTGGCCATTGATTTGGGTACCGCCAACACACTCATTTACGTGCGTGGTAAAGGCATAGTGCTAGATGAGCCCTCGGTAGTGGCGATACGCCAAGAGGGCGGCCCCAATGGCAAGCGCGTCATTCAGGAGGTGGGGCTGGCGGCCAAGCAGATGTTGGGTCGCACGCCGGGCAACATCACCGCCATACGTCCGATGAAAGACGGCGTGATTGCCGATTTCAATGTCACCGAGCAGATGCTCAAGCAATTCATTCGCAAGGTGCTGGACACCAAGTTGTTTTCACCCAGTCCGCGCATCATCATTTGTGTGCCCTGTGGGTCGACACAGGTGGAGCGGCGCGCCATTCGTGAGTCGGCATTGGGCGCAGGCGCCTCTAAGGTTTATCTCATCGAAGAGCCGATGGCAGCGGCCATCGGGGCAGATTTGCCTATTTCTGATGCCACGGGCTCCATGGTGGTGGACATCGGTGGTGGCACCACCGAGGTGGGGGTGATCTCCTTGGGCGGCATGGTGTATGCCGGCAGCGTGCGTGTGGGCGGAGACAAGTTTGACGAAGCAATCATCAACTACATACGCCGCAACTACGGCATGCTGATTGGTGAAACCACGGCCGAGATGATCAAGAAAAATATTGGCTCTGCCTATCCTGGCTCTGATGTGCGAGAGATGGAAGTCAAGGGCCGTAATTTGGCCGAAGGCATACCGCGCTCTTTCACCGTGTCATCCAACGAAATTTTGGAAGCCCTGAATGACCCTTTGAACTCCATCGTGTCAGCAGTGAAAGTGGCTCTGGAGCGCACCCCTCCAGAGCTTGGCGCAGATATTGCTGACAAGGGCATGGTGCTCACAGGGGGTGGCGCATTGCTGCGTGATCTTGACCGCCTGCTCATGGAAGAGACCGGCCTGCCGGTAGTGGTGGCCGAAGATCCATTGACCTGCGTGGTGCGCGGCTGTGGCAAAGCGCTGGAAAATATCGATTCGCTCAGTTCCATTTTCACTAACGAACTGTAGATCTTTGCCGGCGCTTAATGGCCATCTCACAAGAACAACCCGCATTTTTTGTTCGCGGCCCCAGCCCCTTTGCGCGCCTGACTTTTTTTGGACTGCTGGCATTGTTTTTGATGTTCGTCGATGCGCGTTACCGTTATTTGGAAGTGGTGCGCAAAACGGTGGCGACTCTGGTGTATCCGGTACAGCAGGCGGCTTTGCTGCCGGCTCAGCTGTGGCTGACGACGCAGAATTTTTTTCAAAGTCGTTCGGCTCTGGAGCAGGAGAACATCAGCCTCAAACGCAAAGAGCTGGAGAATGCGCAAGCCATTCATGCGCACAAAAGCCTGTCT
>JBDKJU010000127.1:0-10870 GCA_039796435.1 Pseudomonadota bacterium
CTGCTGCCATAGCCGGACATGAGGCTAAGATCAAAGCTGATGTCAGAACTGCTGGCCGTGGTTTGATGCAACTCCACTGCGATGAGATTATTGCCCGCAACTACATAACTCATGGGGAGAGAGAGGCGTACCCATGCGTCGCCATCGTCAGCCGCAGCAGTGGCCAAAGTGGTGGCTGTCAGCGCCGCGCCGGTGTTTAAGGGCATGCGCACACGCGTGGCCTCTTGACCGTTCAAATACACAATGGCACCGTCGTCAGCCCGCAAAGATAAGATTAACTCGCTGCCCATGACATCGTCAACAGTAAAATTTTTGCGCAAGTAGCTGGTGATATGTTTGTTGCTGCTGTCACCGCCATAGGCAAGGGTGGTCTGCTCCCCGCCATCCCCATAGCCCAACTCCGCCTGACCTTGCGGCCAAGAGCTGTCATCGAAAGCACTCAGACGCCAAGCAGCGCCTAGGTCCCCGCCCTTGTCCCAATATTTCCACACACTGTGGTGGGGTATGAGCACAGAGGTGTGCACCTGTCCCGCGACGGGCACTGTGACCGACAGGGGAGCGCTGTTGCTTTGTCCAAATGAATTTGAGACCGTCAGACGATACAGGTAGCGCTCACCCAATTGCACGCTGCGGTCATCAAAGCCCACACTGTTTGACTCTAGCTGTGCCAGCAGTGTGTATTGCGGATTGGCTTGCGTGCTGCCAGTACCCGTTGCGCTTACGGTGGCGCGGTAGAGCGCCACCCCGCTAATGTAGCGGCTGCCTAAGGAGAACATCAACTTGACAGCGGCGCTGGGAGAGCTCTCCACGGCGCCCAGTAAAAGCTCAGGAGGCAAGGGGGCCAGCATGGGGTAAGTTTTTACAGCCACTGGGGCAGAATAAGATTTGATGCCGGCAACGGTAGTGGCTAAGGCACTGAGGAGCAAATCGTTGGAGACGGGAATATTATTCACTGCCCAGTCAGGTGCGGTCGTACTGCTGCCTAAAAGACTGCCTTGCTGCAAGTATTGAACTTGCGTGGTTGAGGCAGAGCTGCTGGCAGAAAGCTGAAGATTTTGGCCTAAGTAAGCAATGGCCGGGGAGGGGAGACCAGTGATGGACACCGCCGCGGGCCTGTTGCCGCTGACACTGCCCTTTTTAATGGTGAAGTAATCTGCGATCGTGCCTTGGTCGGTCAAAAAAACAGCGTCAAGTCGCTCGCCATTGATGTCCAATACTAAAGAACCACTGTCAAGAGAACTCACCAGATTGGCGGGGTGATAGCCGGTGCGTGCCGTGTTCTGCCCAGAAGTGCCGGCCACCACATACACTGCGCCTGAATTCGCCTGTCGGCCATAGTGGCCTTTGCTGTAGGCTAGCCCTAAGTCATCTCGCCCTGAAGTATTGTTCAAACTCATGCTCGGCAGGTAGGTACTCGACAAGCCGTAATGTCCATTGACCAGCCCGCTGCGTTCATAGGTGTGGCTATGACCGGCCAACACCAAATCGACTCCGTAAGCGTCAAGGATAGGCAGCACATCACGCCGCATATTGCTCATCCAAGCATCGGTGTCACTGTCATGGCTGCCACGCGAATAAGGGGCGTGGTGAAAATACACTATCGTCCAGGGCAAGGTATTGGCCGCCAAGTCAGCCGCCAGCCAAGTGAGCATAGGGCTGCCCGAGGCGGTGCTGCTTTCGTAGGAGTCTAGAGTGATGAAATGGATATGTCCGTAGTTGAATGAATAATAGGCCTTTTGCCCGGAGGGTACCCCACCCGCCTCGCCTTGTGTGGGGAAGCTGAACAGCTGGAAAAATGGATGGTTATTGCCAGTTCCTGTATAGCTGTCATGGTTGCCGAAAGCCGGAGCGTGCGGGGCATGTTTGAGCAGGTTTTGGTAGATATTGAAGTGATAAGCCTGAAACTCAGCCTCGCTGCCATTGGCGTAGGCATTGTCGCCCACGGTAATAAACAGATCGGTCTCCGCTGAGCCAGGGTAGGTGAGATAGGCGTCGCGCACCCTTTTTTGTCTGCTGCTGCCAGTGCCCGCATCTCCAATGACCCACACCCGCGTGGGCTTGGCCACTCCGGGCTCTGGTGCGGTGGTGAAGTACATGTATTTGTCGGCTGCAAGCACTCCATTGTGGTTGCCAACGTGGTACACATAACGGGTGTTGGGGCTTAAGCCGGTGAGGCGCAGCTCGTGCTCAAGCAATAAGGCGCTGTCCGAGAGCTCTTGATTGATACCCAAGTGCGAGGGACCATAGCTGACTTTGCTCGTCGTGGGGAGGTCGGTGCGCCAGCGTATGGTGATGGCTGTGTCAGTCACCACATGCAAAACGGGCCCGCGAGTGAGTACCTGCGCGCCCACAGCCAAGGCTTGACAACAGCACAGGAAAAGGAGGAATCTGCAGCAGATAAACATGCGCTCATGATATCCAAATACTGAGAAAATAGAGACGACAGTCCGGCATTGTCATGTATTTGTCCGCTCTGTGGCGTGGTAAAAACGGCCACTGCATCCTAAATTAGTGGCTCAACAAGTCTCTGAACAGAAAGAAGACTATGTACTTACGCAAACTGCGACTGCAACGCGCCTGGTCACAAGAACAGCTGGCAGAAATGGCTGGTCTGTCAACACGCACCGTGCAAAGACTGGAGCAAGGTCATCCTGCCAGTCTTGAGACTTTAAAAGCCTTAGCTGCTGTGTTTGGCAGTGATGTGGCCGACATGGCCAAGCAGCTCAACCAAGCCCTCACCCCCGCAACTGAACCCCTAGTAAAGGAAACTGAAATGCATGTGCCCTCCACCGCCGCAGTCCTGTCAAGTCATCACCAACAAGGCAAAGACAGTGACACCTTAAGTCTTGAAGAACGCGAAGCCATGTATGCAGTGAAAAAGCAGGCGGGCTTTTACCGGCATGCGCTCAAGTATGTGGTAATCGTGGCACTGCTGGGCGCTGTCAACGCGGTGGCTTCACCGCATTACTGGTGGTCTATGTGGCCAGCTCTGGGATGGGGCATAGGGCTGGCGGTGCACGGATTATCAGTGTATGGAAAGATAAGCCTTTTTGGTGCGCAATGGCAAAAACAACAAGTTGAAAAACGCCTAGGGCGTAAGCTGTGAGCAGTCATCCATAAACACCACGAGCGGCGTGTGCGCGGTATGTTTTAGTACACCAAGGCCGCGGCGTTGAGCACGCCGACTGAAATGGAGCTGGCGGCGAGCAAGGTGGCGCGAGCGGTATTGCCCTCCTCTATGGCTTGTGACAGACCAGGCATGAGGCGTGACATGGCGAGAAAAACCAGAGCTTGTGCGATCAAGGCGATGACCGCAAACAAGAGCAGATCGCCAAGATTGACGCTGTTGGCCACGACGCTGGCCAAGGGCAAGACAAAACCCAGCATGGCACCGGCAAGGCTAATGGCGGCAGCGGTATTGCCTTGACGAATGAGCGGGAGTTCTTGGTGCGGGGTCAGGCGCATGTACAAATACATGGCCAGACCAAACACCACCAGCGACAGCACAAAGTACAGTAAAAAATCGTCGATGAGCAATACCGATTGTTTGATTTCGAACACAGCGCCTCCTAAATAAAGTAATGGGGTACAAAACGGGATGTATTTTTGGTGATGGGGGACTCGTCTTCACGCAAACCTATGCCTGCTGCCTCATCACCTATCACCCAAGAGCCTATGCTCATATAGCTTTTGGGAGCGAGGCAGGGCACTGGGGCATAGGCTTGATAAACGTAGCCTTCAGCCCCATAGGCACCGTCTTGCGCGGCGAGCAGCAAGCCCCGCGCATCATAAATGCTGATGTTGCCGCCTTCGCGTGAGAGCAGGGGTTTTTTCACCACGCTGCCTGGCACTTGCCCCGCGTGGAAGCTCGCCGGCAACAGGTTCTCATGCTGCGGAAATAGCTCCCACAAAATCGGCAAGAGGCCCTTGTTGGCCAGCAGCATTTTCCAGATAGGCTCGATAATTTGGATGTCCGTCTTGCGCAGGTGTTGCCCAAAGGCATCACCCAGCAGCCACTCCCAAGGGTAGAGCTTAAACAAGCTGTGGATGCGCAGATTATCCTGGTCGAAATAGGCAGCATCGTCGTCAGACCAACCGATGTGCTCAACCGCGATATGCGGTGCCAGCAGGCCAGCCTGCATGGCGGTGTCGCGCAGATAATGCAGATTGCCCTCGTCTTCTTCGTGTTCGCCAATGCAGGTGAAGTGCAGATTGTTGCTGCGCAGTCGAGGCTTGATGTGCTGCCAACGAGCAATGAGTTTTTCGTGCACCGAGTTAAATTGATCAGCATGCTTGGGCAACTCACCGAGCTGAATTTGTTCCTCCAGCCAGTGCCATTGCGCCACCGCGCTCTCCACCAGTCCGGTGGGCGTATCGGCGTTGTACTCCAGCAATTTGGCTGGCCCCTGGCCGTCATAAATCATGTCGAAGCGCCCATACAAATAGGGGTCTTGGGCCTGCCAACTTTCTCGTATCAGGCTCCAGGCGGGCTCTGGAATGCCCAGTTCTTTAAAGCGCTGTTTCTCGATGATGTGGTCTACCGCCTGCAAACACAGTTGGTGGCAGGCATTGCTGGCGTCATCCAAGTGGTCGATTTCATCTTCGGTGAACTCATAAGCCACCCCATCTTCCCAGTACACCCCGTCTATGGAGTGAAAGCCAAAACCCACTGCCTCGCAGCGCTCGCGCCATTGCGGGCGCTCTTTAAGGGTGATACGTCGCACTAGCCACCCCCGCTGTGGCTGCTGGCAGAATGCCCGAATCCGCCACGGCTTACCGAGCCTGAGGCCCGACTGGGGGAGCCCACTTTAAAGCCACTGTTGTAGTGGCGTTGCTGCGCCACGCGGTCATTCGACCCTGTGTACACGGGGCCGTAATAGCGATAAGCGCTGCTGTGTGTGCCCGTGCTAGTGGTGTGACCAGATCTGGCCACGGGCTCACATTGCGTGCCATCGCCCCAGTCGGCGAGACAATCTTCTTTGCTCGTATATTCATCACGCCAAGTCTCTTTTTGTCCGCAGGAAATACTGCCAATCAATACCAGGCCCACCAGCATGGAGCGCCTGATTTTTTTCCCCAAGACAAAGCCCGAGCTTGGGGCTGCGGTTTCTGCGGTCGATAATGCAGTAGTGAAATCATCCATAGGGTTACCTTAATGTGCGGTATTGCGTGTGCCGTATTGCTTGTGTGTATTGCGCTGGGGTGTTTTGCTAAGTGTCAGCCCGTGGTACTTTATTGGGGGCTAGGGGAGTGGGAAGGAGACATGGCCTCACTTTTGATTGCAGTCACTTCTATTTCAATTTTCATGCGCGCATCCAGAAGCTTGGCGCAGATCATGGTCGCTGCGGGGCGTACCTCCGCAAAGTATTTCTGCAGCACCGATTTGATTTTTGCAAAATCTTCAGCCTCTGGCAAAAGATAGGTCACACGCACCACATCCTGTAAATCGGCACCGGCCCTGCGCAAGGCCAATTGAATATTATGAAAACAGCGCTCAGTTTGCTCAAGCACATCTTCCGCAATACACATGCGTTCGTAGTCGAACCCGGTGGTGCCCGACACGAACACCCAGTTGCCCTGTACCACTGCGCGCGAGTAGGCGTAATCGGATTCAAAGGCCGAGCCTGAGCTGATGAGTTGTCTAGTCATGCGGCCATTCTGCCATAAAAAAACCCCACCCTGTACTGTAGGGCGGGGTTGTTTGCAACTTGTTGCGGTACTGCTGCGACTGTTACTTGGTCTTGGCCGCTTTGGCTAAGGCCGCTACTGCGTCTTTGCTTGACTGATTGCTGTTCATGAACTTGGCGATGACGTCCACAATAGCACCTTGGGTGGCTGAAGGGATAGCCATGCCGTGCGCGAAAGAGGGCACTAGGCCGCCGTTTTTAGCAGTGCTTTCGAAATCGTTCATGGAAGTCAAGGCACAAGCATCAAACTTATCTTTCTTCACGCCCGGGCGCACTGGGATAGAGCCCTTGTTCAAGTTGAATACCTCTTGGAATTCGGGGCTCATGATGCTCTCTGCCAGTGCCAATTGGCCCTTTTGTGCCTCTGGGCTTTTAACCTGAAACATGGCGAAGGAGTCGATGTTGAAGGTATAGGCTTTGGCAGTGCCCGGGGCGGCGGCACAGGTGTAGTCTTTACCGGCAACTTTATTGGCGGCGGTGAATTCACCCTTGGCCCAGTCACCCATGAATTGCATGCCGGCCTTACCGTTCATGACCATGGCGGTGGTTAAGTTCCAATCGCGACCAGCAGAGTCTTTGTCGATGTAGGTTTTGAGTTTGCCCAAGGTATCAAACACCTTGCTCATGGTGGGGCTGGTCAAGGCGGCGGGGTCTAACTTGACCAAGGCCTTGTGGTAGAAGTCAGCACCGCCGACACCCAGTGCCACACTTTCAAACACCGTGGCATCTTGCCAAGGCTGGCCACCATGGGCGACGGCCACCAAGCCTTGCGCTTTGAATGCATCGGCGAGTTTGAAAAACTCATCATAGTTAGTAGGTGCCTTGCCACCGGCCTTGTTGAGCGCTTCCTGGTTGATCCACAGCCAGTTGACGCGGTGCACGTTCACCGGAGCAGCCACATATTTGCCTTTGTATTTCATCACCTCGGCGACATTTTTGGGTAAAAGTTTGTCCCATTCCTTGGTCGCACCAGAGATGTCGGCCAGCGCGCCTTCCTTGCCCCACTCTTGAATGGAGGGGCCCTTGATTTGGGCAGCGGTGGGGGCATTACCAGCCACCACGCGTGCCTTGAGTGCGGTCATGGCGTTATCCCCACCGCCACCTGCCACGGCAAAATCTTTCCAAGTGTGGCCCTTGGACTCAAGCATTTTCTTGAGTTCTGCAGCAGACTTGGCTTCGCCGCCAGAGGTCCAGTAGTGCAGCACTTCAACTTCTGCCGCTTGAGAAACGGACATGACGCCAGCAAACGCCAGAGCGAGGGATAATTTTTTCAACACAAGGTTCTCCTAGAAAAAGGCGATTGTATTATTTTCCCCTTATTTGCCGATGCAGAATCTGGAGAAGATTTCACCCAGTAAATCGTCAGCGCTAAATTCGCCCAATATCTCGGATAGCGAGGCCTGCGCAAGGCGTAAATGCTCGGCAAACAGCTCCAACGGCGGCGCACTATGCTCTGCCCACAACAGCCTCGCCGCCATCAGTTCCATCGCGGCATTCTCAAGTGCGGCCACGTGACGTGCGCGGGCAATAAAGGCTTCGCTGTGGTCACCACTCAAGGCCAGCTTTTCAGCCATGGCCCGCTTCAATTTGTCTATGCCCATGCCGGTGCGGGCGCTGATGGCCAGATCTGCTGTGATAGGGGTGGCAGCGTCGGTAGAGCTGGCAGGAGTGAGGTCGGCTTTATTGTGTACCAAAAGCACCGGCACCCCTTCGGGCAAGGGGTCAACAAAATGGCCGCCGATTTCGCACAGTGCGATGATCAAGTCAGCGCTCGCAAGTGCAGAGCGGGCCCGGTCTATGCCTATGCGTTCCACCACATCCGTGGTGTCGCGCAGACCAGCGGTGTCGGTCAGACTGATGCGCACCCCCTCGATTTCAATATGGGTTTTGATGCTGTCGCGGGTGGTGCCGGCAATGGGTGTGACGATGGCCAGATCCTCGCCACACAGATGATTGAGCAGGCTGGACTTGCCCACGTTGGGCGCGCCAGCGATCACCACGGCAAGCCCCTCATTCAGCTTACGACCATGTCGGGCACTGAGGAGCACTTTATCCAGCGCCAGCTCAACCTGATGGGTCTTGTCCAGCACTTTTTCTTGGACCAAAAATTCAATGTCTTCTTCAGGAAAATCCAGCGTCGCTTCGGTGAATAAGCGCAAATGCGTGAGTGCGTCCTGCAATTGATGCAAGTGACGTGAAAACTCGCCACTCAAGCTGCGCACCGCCGCGCGCGCCGCTGTTTCGCTGGATGCCGCGATGAGATCGGCCACCGCCTCGGCCTGATTTAAGTCGAGCTTCCGGTTGAGGTAGGCGCGTCGGGTGAACTCTCCGGGCTCTGCCAGTCGCGCGCCCAAACGCACACATTCTCTCAGTAGCTGCGACAAAACGGCGGGGGCACCATGCACCTGCAATTCGGCACAGTTTTCGCCGGTGTAGGAATGGGGGGCAAGGAAGCTGAGTAAAAGGCCGGTGTCGAGGAGGTCGCCGTCAGCATTTTTGAATGTGGCGTAGTGGGCATGGCGGGTTTGGGTTTGCGCCCCGGTTCGCTGTGCCATGTGCAGGGCAATGTCGATGGCGGCACTTCCCGACAGACGAATAATGCCCACTCCGCCTTGTCCGGCAGCAGTGGCGATGGCGGCAATAGTGTCGCTGGTACTAGCCATGCAGACAGGCAAGCAGTTCAGGCAGCAGTTTTGGCTCAGCCACAGCAATGACACGACCGTCGCTGCCAAGATGCAGGGCATTGCCAGACCAGTCTACTATTTTGCCGCCTGCCGCTTCAATAATTGGGGGCAGGCAGAGGAAATCATGTGGCTTTAAATCAAGCTCCACCACTGCATCAATGTGCCCCATGGCGAGCATGGCGTAGTTGTAGCAATCACCGCCATAAACGATGCGTTTGCACTGAGTTTGCAGGCGTGCCAGCACGGCTTTGTCTGTCCACATGTCCGGAGTAGTGGTGAACACAATGGCCTCGGATAAATGCCGAGCCCCGCTGCTGCTTAGGGGCTGGTGGTTAAAGAAAGCCTGTCCATCCAGTCCCCACCAGCGCTCATTCAAAATGGCTTGATCAATGAGGCCGAGCATAGGCTGGCCATGGTGCAGCAAGGCGACCAAAGTGCCAAATTGTGGTTTGCCCGCCATAAAACTCTTGGTGCCATCAATGGGGTCGATGACCCATTGATAGGCTGCGCTGTCATTTTCTCGCCCAGCCTCCTCACCGATAATGCCATGGTGTGGGTGGGTCTGACGCAGGTGTGCGCGTATGGCCGCCTCGATGGCCTGATCTGCCAAGGTCACGGGAGAGAGATCGGCTTTGTCCACGGCACCCAAATCATGTGTGTGGGCGCGAAAATAGCGCTTGGCAATGGGCCGAGCCAGATCGGCAAGTTGGTGGGCGGTGGCCAAAAATGGATTCATGCTAGGATGCTGGTTTTTATTAATGACTGGAATTTTAAGATGACCATTGCTGTTGGCCAAACTATCCCACAAGCGACTTTGTTTGAATCTACTGCCTATCTTGATGCGGCACACTGCCCTGCCGGCCCCGAAGCAGTGGACACACTGGCACTCACCAAAGGCAAGAAAGTGGTGATTTTCGGCCTTCCCGGAGCATACACTCCCACCTGTTCTGGCAAACATGTGCCTGGGTATGTTGACGCATACGAAGCCTTGAAAGCCAAAGGCGTGGACGAAATTATTTGCATGTCGGTAAACGATGGCTTTGTGATGGCTGAGTGGGGACGTTCACAAGGGGCCAGCGGCAAAGTGCGCATGCTGGGCGACGGCTCTGCCGAGTTCACTAAAAAAATCGGCATGGAGTTTGACTTAAGCAGCAAAGGCATGGGCATGCGTTGCCAGCGTTTTTCACTGTTGGTGGAAGATGGCGTGGTCAAGGCGGTGAATCTTGAAGGCCCGGGCAAATTTGAAGTCTCAGATGCGCAGACCATGCTGGGACAGCTGTAAGGGCTGAATGTTGAGCGCTGAACGCTGCCCCAGCAAAGATTGAGTGCCGGGGTGGCGACCGCGATCAGGGCAACAGCACTATGCCCCCCACAGTTTTGCGCGCTTCCAAATCACGGTGCGCTTGGGCGGCGTTTTTGAGCGCGTAGGTTTGACGGGGGGCAAGTTGAAGCTTGCCCGCCTGCATCATGGCAAAGACACGATCGGCCATTTCTTGATAACGGCTGCGGTCGGCGATATAGGTCATCAAAGTCTGACGGGTAGCAAATATCGAGCCCTTGGGACCCAAGGCCGAGAGATTGAAATCTTTGATCGGCCCGGATGAGTTGCCATAGCTGATGAAATAACCAAAAGGGGAAATGCAGTCAAGCGAGGCAGGGTAAGTATCTGCCCCCACTGAGTCATACACCACGGGCACACCCTTGCCCGCAGTGATGTCCTTCACGCGCGCGACAAAATCTTCGCTGCGGTAATTGATCACATGCGCGCAGCCATGTGCCTTGGCCAAGGCAGCTTTTTCGTCGCTGCCCACGGTGCCAATCATATTGACGCCTAGGCTTCTGGCCCATTGACAGGCGATGAGCCCCACACCACCTGCGGCCGCATGAAAGAGAATGGTCTCGCCGCCTTTAAGCGCGAAGGCGCGGAAAAACAAGTACTCCACCGTGAGCGCACGTAAAAACCCCGCGCACACCGCTTGGTCATCCAGCCCCATGGGCACCTTGATGAGTTGACGCGCAGGCATGTTGCGTGCCTCGCTGTAAGCACCTAAAGGACCGCCGCTGTAGGCGACTTTGTCTCCGACCGCCACCTCGGTGACCCCTTCCCCGATGGCGGTGACCATGCCCACGCCCTCTATGCCAATAGCTGATGGCAAGGGCAGGGGATACAGGCCAGTCCGGTGGTAGGTGTCAATGTAATTGACCCCGATGGCCGTATGTTGAACCTGAGCCTGACCTGGCGCTGGCGCACCCAGAGGCAGGGTCTCACCCGTAAGGACAGCGGCATCACCAGTTTGATGGAAGCGGATGGCAAAAATATTTTTGGTCATTTTTTTGAGGAGGTGTACAAACTATAATCGTAGCATGGCCACCCCCCAAGAGCTAAACGATTTTCTTGCTGCAAGCGAGCGTCGGGCATTCAAGCATGCGCTCTATCAGACCCGTGATGAAGAGGTGGCCTTGGATATTGTGCAAGACTCGATGATGAAGTTGGTCGAG
>JBDKJU010000128.1:0-4436 GCA_039796435.1 Pseudomonadota bacterium
ATGCAAAGCCTTCTAAAGTCTCTACCTGCGCTTTGACATGATTTTGCAAAAGGGTTAAATCAGGGCTGTAGCGGTGATTACTCGCAATTTTTTTGCTGAATCCATTGTTGTAGGAACGGAATATCGGTGCCGTACCCTCTGCGCATCCTCCCCCTACGGTATTCGCGGCATAAAAAGCGATGCCCTCGTCACGCCAATTGACCTTGTCCGTCCTTAACCCCTCAGCTTCAGCGGCATTGGTGGTGTAAAAATGGGTATTGGCCGTCGGAGAATAAAAACGATACACCGGCTGGGACTGAGTGTTTTCGTTTTTGACGTAGGCCGCAAATATCACTCCGGTCGGGTACCAACCAGAAGCATTGTTGTTGGCGTTGAGCGCCGCGGATTCATCCGCAAACCCAGTCATGAAGTAACGCTTATTGCTGGGGGCATAAAACTCGGTCACTGTCAGACTGGGGTCTGCGGCCCAAAGGACACCCGCACAACCCAATCCGGTCACCAAAATAGTCAATTTACTTTGCATATTTTTCTCCAGATGCAATGCTAACGCAGGGCCTGGAAAGCTGCTGACAAGACCGATGAGCGGAGAAGTAAAAAAATGTTTCTGCTCAGGCAGCCAAGTCTACAATCTCGCATCTCATAACGCTCACACGAAAAAACATGAATCAGAAAAATAAATTGAGTCTTCGCCTCGCCCTCTCCGCATGCTTGTTGCTGAGCGGATACTTGCTCGCCAAATCGCTTAGCCCCAGCCCGCTGCTTCCTGAGGCCTTCAATTGGTTCAGCCCACCCAATAACCACTTGCTCAAAGGCGCATGGCTACACGGCGCCGAGAAGGAGCACGGCCATTACGCCTTGAGGGTACAGCTGGCCAAAGGCGGCAAAATCCCACCTCACACCCACCCGGACACACGTTTGTCCACGGTCTTGAAAGGCACTTTATACGTGGGGTTTGGCGCGGAGTTTAATGAAAACATCTTGCACGCAGTGCCTTCTGGGGCTGTGTATGTGGCGCCCGCCGGCACGCCACACTTTCTTTGGGCAAAGGATGGAGACGTGGAATATCAGGAAAACGGCATGGGGCCAACAGCCACCCTGCCAACCGCAGTGCCAACAACGACGCCAACGCCGTCCCCTCAAACCAGCTCCTCTTCCCCTACAAGGCCGTAAAATAGCGTCGTGAAGTTCTATCGTCCGCAGTCTCTTCAGAAACCTCAGCATCGTGAGCTTCGGCTGCAGCAGTTGCTGGCTTGGCTCTGCCTTGGATTAATGTTACTCGTCGCCTTGATGCCCAGTTTCATGCGGGCAGCCAAGGCCTATGCTTGGACGGGTGCGGGCTTTACTCACGTACTGTGCCTGAACGGCAGTTCACGCCTGCTCAGCAACGACGGCCTGAGCCGAGCGCTAGACCCCAGCATCAGCCACAGCGAGCAATTTGAAGCCTGTGCTTATTGCTCACTGCTGCTCGACAGCCCGATCGTGGTCACGCCCGCTTCCAGCCCCAAGACCTTCGCTTTACAGGCTGAGACCCAGCCCTGTTTTGTCTCGCAGTATCTGGCCTGTACCAGAGACTACCTACACCCGCCAGCGACCGCCCCACCTGAAAATCTAAGTGTTTAGTACTAAATAAATCACCTGCATGAGCTAAATGACGCCCGCTCGTGCAGCAACACCACACTTATTTTTTATCATGATTTCTCTACCTCGCAAGCAGGTCTTTGGCACCTGCTATCCCCTATTTTTTATCGCAAGCCATTGTGTCTTAGCGCAAACCAATTCTAGCGCCAGCACGGTGTCTGAGCGTGTGGAGATCAACGCTCCGGCGCTGTCAAATACTCCCCTGTATTTACCTGCCACCAGTGAGCGCATCGACGCCAACAGCATCAACAACAGCATCAACGCCACTGACAGCTCCGATGCCTTGAAATATTTTCCCAGCCTCACGGTACGCAAGCGCTACGCTGGTGATTACGACCACGCCGTGCTCGCTACTCGTGCCTCAGGCACAAACAACAGTGCCCGGTCTAGCCTCTTTGTCGATGGCATGTCGATCGCCAATTTCCTCGGCAATGGGGCGAGCTTCACCCCACGCTGGGGGCTTATCAACCCCTTTGAAATTGCCAGCGTAGATGTTATCTAAGGCCCATTTAGTGCTGCCTACAGCGGCAATGCGGTGGGCGCGGTGGTGGAATACAGCACACGCACCCCCAAAGATTTTGAAGCCGAAATCAAAGCCACTGGCGTAAGACAGCCTTGGTCTTATCTCGGCGCACAAGGAAACTATGGTGCCGAGCAACTCTCCGCCCATCTGGGGGGCGCTGAAAATGGTTTGTCGTGGACAGCGTCGCTGAACCATGCCGACACCCGCTCGCAGCCTCTCACATTTCCTAACCGTTTGCTGTCCAGCGGCACCACGCCCACCAGCAGTGGTCAAATAGTGAGTGGTGCAGAAGAAGGGCTTAACCCGCGCAATCAAGCTTGGTTGTTACTGGGCACCGGCAGTGAGTATCACAGCACCCAAACCCTAGCCAAAGGCAAGCTGCAATGGCGTGGAGATACGCTTAACGCGCAACTCACCCTGGCCAACTGGTTAAACCATGGTGAGCGTCTGGCCCATAGCTTCTTGCGCAACAGCAGCGGACAAGAAGTGAACTCTGGCAATGTGGTGATCGCTGGGCGGCAATACGCTTTAACAGCCAGCGATTTTGCACCGGTACGAGTGGCCTCTGAACACACCCTTTGGGGGCTGCGTTTGGGCAATAACAATAAATCCGCGGTGAATTGGCAAGTCAATGCCAGTCAATACCGCTACGGGCAAGACGACAGTTTTACCCCCACAGTGGTCGCCACTGGCAATGCAGGCCCAGGCGCCGGACGTGCCACACAATTGGCGGGCAGTGGCTGGGAAAATCTGGCCATCAAATTGAACACCCAAGCCACCCCTCAACACACCCTTGAAGGTGGGGTGCAACTGGACAGGTTTCATTTGCGGCAACAAGTGAATAATTTGAGCGATTGGCGTGACCCAGGCAGCAACTTAAGCCAGGCAAGCTACTTTGGCGGTGACACCAGCCTAGGCAGTCTGTGGTTACAAGACCACTACCGTGCCGAACAACTGCGCGCTACGGTCGGAGCACGACTCGAGCAATGGCAAGCCCATGATGGTCGCATCAATACCGTGATATTAGGGGGGCGCAAACAAAATGCCCTCTCACCCAAACTCGCACTGGGCTGGTGGTTTGACGATACCCACAGCATCAATCTGGCTACCGCGAAATCGACCCGTTTCCCGACAGTGAGCGAGTTGTATCAAGGCAGTATCGGCGCCACCGGCCTCGTGGTCAGTAACGACCCCAATCTCAAACCCGAACGCTCTCACACCACTGAGTTGTCGTATGAGATCAACACCGCCCATAGCAAAAGCCGCCTGACCGCGTTTTACGAAAACACCTTTGATGCCCTCTACAGCCAAACCAATGTCACCGTCACGCCCAATGTGGTGAACATACAAAATGTAGACCACATCCGCACCCAAGGTATTGAAGGTAAATTCGAGGCGCAGAATGTGCTCTTCAAAGGCCTGCAACTCGCCGCCAGCCTCACTTATGCCAACTCCCTCATCGTGGCCAATCGCAATTTCCCCGACAGCGTGGGCAAGTTGCAACCGCGTGTTCCGAGATGGCGTGGCAATGTGAACCTCAATTACGCGCTGAGTGAACACAGCAAGCTCAATCTTGGCTTACGCTACAGCGGCAAGCAATTCAATACGCTGGATAATGCCGACCCGAATGGCATGGCCTACACCGGCACCAGCCAATTTTTGGTGGCTGATCTGCGTGTGACCCATGCGTTCAACAAAGCCTGGCAACTGGCTCTTGGCATCGACAATATCAACAACGCTCAGTACTGGGCATTTCACCCTTACCCGCAGCGAAGCTTCATGGCTGAATTGCGCTGGCGGCAACCCTGACGCACGACACAGCCGCTTCTGTCAATCGTAAGTGCCGTGCAAACCTAGGCGCAGAAAAAATTTTCAGCAACAAGATATTGCAAGGAAATTTCAGGTGATAGAAGTGGCAGATATGGCAGTTGTGGCAAATGTGACAAATCTGGCAGGGGCGCGAAGTGACGGTAGTGTTGGGTGAGTAGTCATGAGCGCACTAGGACTGCGCCCACATTCTGAGCAAGTTATGGTAAGTCCCGGTGAGCTGCACCATCTCCGGGGATTCACCAAGTTGCTCACGACATTTGAGCAAGGCCATGTCCATCTCATACAGCAAACGTCTCTGCCCCGCATCACGCACCAGGCTTTCTATAAACATAAACGAGGCAAGACGCTCACCGCGCGTCACGGGTGTCACTTCGTGCACAGATGAGGATGGATACAGCACCATATCTCCGGCAGCAAGCTTTATGGCATGGTCTCCAAAGGTATC
>JBDKJU010000129.1:0-3301 GCA_039796435.1 Pseudomonadota bacterium
TTACCAACACCGGTAAGTACCCGGCTTATAACGTCCTCATCAAAGACGATGCCGCTGGCGGTGCCAGCTCAGGCATGACCTGCAGTGCTGCCTCACTCAGTGTGAAAGACCGTGCTGGCAATGCCGTCGGCAATAGCGTGATTGGCGGCGGTTTTTTCAGCACCGTTGCTGGCGAGGGGGTGCGTATCACCACTATTCCCAGCAACAATACTGCAGCCAACAGCACGGTCGACGACAATGAAGTGATCTATGTCGAGTATGTCTGCACCATCAGCTCTGCGGTGACTAATCTGGCCACCGCCTCCGGCAGCCGACCCGTGGGCGCCATAGACAATACCGCGCAAATTACTTACTACTCGAGCACCGCCAGCGAGGCCAGCAACAGCAGTTTTAATTTTGTGCCCCTCGACCCCGCCCGCTATGTGCGCAAGGCCCGCGTGCAGATTCTCACCCCCACGGTCACCAAGACCTTGGTGTGGACGCGCCACAGTGAATCCACTGGCATCAGCAATGTCAACTACGGCGAATTGGCGCAGTTCGAAATCGTGGTCAATTTGCCGGAAGGGGATTTCATAGAGCCGGCGGTGGTCGATAACTATACCGGCACCTTGACCCCGGCGCTCAGCTTGCCTGCCTTGAACACCTGCATAGCAGGACCCGCACCCGCTTTGGTGGCCGATGGCAGCGCCACTGCCAATACCGCCGCCTGCTACCTCACCGGCCTCGCTGTGTCAGGGAATGACCTCGTGCCTTCGCCTGCCGCCAATGGCTCAAACACGGCCTTGCCCAACAAGATAGTGGTACGCACACCGGCCACCTCGCAGGTCATCACCGCGGGCAACAACACCGCCACCTTCACGGCCAAGTCAGCAAGTAACGCCGCCATGTGGAGTGTGCAAAGCGCTGCCGTCAGCGTGACCATGGATGACCCCAACCCCAGTGTCTCCAAGACCATCACCAGAGTGGGCGGAGGCAGCATTGATGCGGGCGACCAAGTTGATTTGGCGCTCACTTGGCGCAACACCGATGCCAACAATCCGCTCTTTACCTGTCGCGCCTGGGATGTGCTCGACCCCGCGGTCTACAATCTTGCCACTGTCACGGTGCAAACCACCCCCAGCAACTACACCTACTACGGTCCCGGGGTGGCGAACAGTAACTGCGTAGACGCAGCCGGCGCCGCTCTCTCGGTCAATGCCTTTTGTTTTAAGTGGACAGGCACTGCCACCACGCCCTGCAGCACCAGCAATGTCACCGGCACGGTGCGCGTGAATCTGACCAATACCGTGGTGGCTGGCAGCAGCTATGCCAATGTGGTGCGCCTCGCCGGTGAAACCACGTACAACACTGCTGCGCTGAACCGCACCGTCTCCAGCAGTGGCACCACCAATCTCAGCATCGTTGCCCCCGTGGCCTCATCCAAGACCATTATTGCTACCTCCAACGCAGACACCGCCATGGGCAGCAACCCGCCTCTGGCCGTGGGCGAGACCGTGACTTACGAGATTAAATATGATTTCCCCGAAGGGGTCACGCGCTCGGTGGATTTGCGCGACGTGCTGGGGTCTGGACAACTGGCCAATCTGCGTTGCGTCCCCGTGGGTGGGGCGGTCACCACTTTGTGCGATGCGCAGATTGCGCGCAGCCACACCGATCTCAGCAATGCCAATGTCAGTGCCTTAAACAGCGCCGCCGTTGGTGTGTTTGTGCCGGTGTCCGTGACAGAAACCTTAGCCAGCAACACCATCAATATCAGCTTGGGTGATGTGAACAACACACCCGGACAAGGCACTGGCAGCTACACCTTGCGCCTGACCTTGCAAGTGCAAAACACCGCCAGCACCATTGCTGGCTATGGGTTCAATAACACCGGCGCCTTGGCATATATCGACGCGGTGGGCACGGCCGGACAGGTGGCCACCAGCAGTGTGTTGGCACACGTGGCCACACCTACTTTGGTGATTGATAAAACCGTGACTCCGACAGCGCCCTCTGCAGGCGACACGGTCAGTTACAGCATCGAGGTCAAAAACACCGCCACAGGCGCAAATGCTGCCCCGGCTTATGATCTGCGGGTGGCCGATGTCTTGCCCACCACTCTGAGTGGTTTTAGTGCCGTCACGGTCACCCCTTCTGCAGGCAACACCGGCAGCATTAGCGGGCAAAACCTAAGCGGCACTATCACCAAACTTGACCCCAACAGCTCGGTGTTTTATACCTTCACTGCCGTGGTGGATGCCCTCACCCCGGTGGGCAGTGTCATCACCAACACCGCCAGTGCGACAGCCTCCAGCCTGCCCGGTGGCTTGGATGGCAACAACAGCGGGTCGAGCACCGAACGCACAGGCTCTGGCGGGGTGAACAATTTGGCGGCCTCAGATCCAGCCACCCTCATCACCCAAGACTTAAGCATCAGCAAGACCACGGTGCCATTTCCACCGAATGCCTATTACGCTATTGGTGACGAGGTGACTTATGAAATTCATTTGGCGCTGCCGGTGGGCACGGTCAACGCCGCCAATATTCAAGACACCTTGCCTGCTGAATTGGCCTATGTCGGGAGCAGTGCCAGCATTACCTTACCTGCTGGGGTAAGCTCTAGCGTGGTGGCAGCATCAGGCAGTATTACCCCAGCGCTGGCAGGCAATAACGTGAATTTCGCTTTGGGCAACCTCACCGCCACCGGGGCGGCGGACGTGGTGATTCGCTTCAAGGCAATCGTGAAAAACGTACTTGCCAATCAAAACAATCAAACCCGCCTGAACGCGGTCTCACTCACGTACAACAACCCCAATGCCGCGGGCACACTGACTAAAACCGCTGCCGGCGTGCCCACGGTGCGTGTGGGCGAGCCCAATCTTGATATGGTCAAGCAGATTACCGCGGGCGCGACCAACTCGCAAGCGGGGGACTCAGTGCACTACCGCTTTACTGTCAGCAACTCAGGCACCACCCCTGCCTATCAGGCGGTGGTGCGTGAGCAGTTGCCCAGCACTCTGGACAGCATCACGAATGTGGTGGTGGCAGTCAGTGGGGGCAATATTTATCAAAACAACAGCACCACACCCGTGACGACGGCAGACGCAGTGCTCATGAGCAGCAGCAACAGCAATGACACCTTGGTGCTTAGTGCCATTGACATTTTTCCCGGAGCCACTTTAACGGTGGACTTTGATGCCAAAATCAATATCAGCGCCAGTGCCGGACAAATCATCAGCAACACGGTGTCGGCCACTTACAAGAGCACGGTGGTGAACAATGCCGAGACACGCGACAGCTCTGATGGTGGCGATGACGATGT
>JBDKJU010000130.1:0-2920 GCA_039796435.1 Pseudomonadota bacterium
TCAGCAAGCAAGCGCTGAATGCCCCCATGCGCCAACTGCTTGAAATGGCCTATGTGCTTGAATCACACAATGAAGACGACAAGCGGGTGAAGGCCTTAAGGCTATCGGCTGCGGGGCAGAAACTGTTGCAAGAGTTGAACAAGACCCAAAGCGCGCTCTTGCAAAAAGTATTCGACAATGACGAGGCAATGAGTGCATGGACGCAGAAAATGCAGGCTCTGGCCAAGGCTTAAGAGCGTAAAATGTGCGGTTTTCCGCCACTTACAATAAGCCCAATCATCATGGAAGCAGAACGCATCAATCTCATCGAAACCACACTCGCCGACTTAGTCAAGCGCAGTGATGAACTTCGGGGGTATCTTTGAGTACGATGCCAAGTCTGCGAGACTAGCTGAGGTGGTTGCGGGTCTTGAGGACCCGAATATTTGGAATGAGCCTAAGAAGGCGCAAGAACTGGGCCGTGAGCGCAAGCTCTTGGAGGGCACGGTGAATGCCTTGAGCGCCCTGAAAAATAATCTGTCTGATGCCGTCGAACTATTCGAATTGGCGAAGATGGACAACGATTTTGCCGCGCTGGCAAGTATTGAGCAGGATGGCGACAAACTGGGCAAAGAAGTGGCCGACATGGAGTTTCGTCGCATGTTCTCCAACGAGATGGACCCCAATCCTTGCTTCATCGATATCAACGCAGGATCAGGCGGGACCGAGGCGCAGGACTGGGCCAGCATGCTCACTCGCATGTACACCCGCTATGCCGAACGCAAAGGCTACAAAGTAGAGGTGCTGGAAGAATCAGCGGGTGATGTGGCGGGGCTCAAAAGCGCCTCGCTTAAATTTACCGGTGACTATGCCTACGGGCATTTGCGCACCGAGGTGGGGGTGCACAGATTGGTGCGTAAATCGCCGTTTGATTCCAATGCCAAGCGCCACACTTCCTTCGCATCGGTGTTTGTCTACCCTGAAATTGACGACTCTATCGAGATAGAGATCAATCCCGCCGATGTGCGCACCGACACTTTCCGCGCCTCGGGTGCAGGTGGGCAACACATCAATAAAACCGACTCCGCGGTGCGTCTGACCCATGCCCCCACGGGCATCGTGGTGCAGTGTCAGAACGATCGCTCGCAACACCGCAACCGTGACGAGGCGTGGAAGATGCTGAAGGCCCGTCTGTATGAACATGAGCTGCGCAAGCGTCAGGCTGAACAGCAAAAGCTAGAAGACTCCAAGACCGATATCGGCTGGGGGCATCAAATTCGCAGCTATGTGCTGGACCAGTCCCGCATCAAAGATTTGCGCACCGATTTTGAGATGGGCAATACCCAAGCGGTGCTCGACGGCGAGCTGGATGGCTTTATTGCAGCGAGCTTAAAACAAGGCGTGTAAATGACTTGGTCGCCCACCCTCACGACCATTGCCCTGCTCATTGCCTCGAATGCCTTCATGAGCTTGGCATGGTATGGGCATTTAAAAAACATGAGCGCCGCCCCGTGGTATTTGGCAGCGCTGCTGAGTTGGGGCATCGCCTTGTTTGAGTATTTATTGCAGGTGCCAGCCAACCGTATTGGCTACACCGTGATGAGTCTGGCGCAACTCAAAATTTTGCAAGAGGTGTTAAGCCTCGCGGTGTTTGTGCCCTTTGCCGTGTGGTTCATGAAGGCGCCTTTGAAGCTGGATTTTTTATGGGCCAGTCTGTGTTTGCTGGGCGCTGTGTATTTTATGTTTAGGAATTAACAAGTATGAGTGAGGCAGTCAATCTCCCCGTGGATGAAAATCAGATCATGGCCGAGCGCCGCAACAAACTCACCAAATGGCGTGAGAGTGGTGAGGCCTACCGCAATGATTTTCGCCGTGATGCATTCGCCGGTGATCTGCAGACTAAGTATGAAGCCAGCAGCAAAGAGACGCTGGAGCAGGCAAATATACAGGTCAAAATAGTCGGCCGTATGATGCTCAAGCGGGTAATGGGCAAAGCCAGTTTTGCCACGGTGCAGGACATGAGCGGCCGCTTGCAACTGTATGTGAATGATGAGGGTGTGGGCGCAGAAGCACATGAGGCCTTCAAGCATTGGGATATGGGCGATCAGATTGCCGCCGAAGGGGTGCTGTTCAAAACCAATAAAGGTGAGTTGTCGGTCAAGTGCAGCAAGTTGTATTTGCTGGCCAAATCTTTGCGTCCTCTGCCGGAAAAATTTCACGGCATGAGTGATATGGAGATGCGCTACCGCCAGCGCTATGTGGATCTGATGGTGAACGAAGATTCGCGCCGTGTGTTTGCCACTCGGGTGAAAATCATTCAGGCCATTCGTAACTTTTTTGTGGCTCGACAGTATCTGGAAGTGGAAACGCCAATGATGCATCCCATCCCCGGTGGGGCGGCGGCACGACCTTTCAAGACCCACCACAATGCGCTGGATGTGGACATGTACATGCGCATAGCCCCCGAGTTGTATCTCAAGCGATTGGTGGTGGGCGGCTTTGAGCGCGTGTTTGAAATCAACCGCAATTTCCGCAATGAAGGCATGTCGGTGCGCCACAATCCCGAGTTCACCATGCTTGAGTTCTATGAGGCTTATCAGGACTACCACTACCTCATGGACCTGACCGAAAGCCTGCTCAAGCAGGTGGCAGAAGAAGTATTGGGCACCACCACTCTGACCTATGGTGAGCACAGCATCGATCTAGGCAAACCCTTCGATCGCCTGTCAATGGCGCAGGCAGTGGCCAAGTACCACCCCAAATACACACTGGACAAATTGAACGACAAGGCTTATGTCTTGGCTGAGTGCCAGCGCCTAGGCCTCACAGCCCCTGGCCTGCCTTTGGCTGCACGCGCCATTGGCGAACTGCAATTGCTTCTGTTTGAAGAAACCACTGAGGCGCTCCTCATCCAGCCCACCTTCATCATCGAGTACCCTTG
>JBDKJU010000131.1:0-7041 GCA_039796435.1 Pseudomonadota bacterium
CAAACTTCTTGGACAATACCGTGGTGATCGCCGCGGTCAACGTGGTCTTGCCATGATCTACGTGGCCAATAGTGCCTACGTTTACGTGCGGTTTCGTCCGCTCGAATTTGCCTTTTGCCATGTGAATACCTCAAAAATAGATAAATAGAACGAATGATTATCCAGAGCCAAGCATCCGATTGGATACTTAATCTCGCCCTGGCTGTGGTGCCGAATTTTGGTGCCGAATTTTGGTGCTCTTGATGCGGATTGAACGCACGACCTCTCCCTTACCAAGGGAGTGCTCTACCACTGAGCTACAAGAGCTTAAGTAAATTTTCAATCTTCAACCCACAATCGAAAACTTACTTAAAATCTAGCGCTCGATACCACTGAGGCACTAAGGCACTAAGCCCACCAACAACTACCGCACCGCTCTACCACCCACACCACCCACCACACCCAAGCTTGGAGCGGGAGACGGGAATCGAACCCGCGTCATTAGCTTGGAAGGCTAAGGTTCTACCATTGAACTACTCCCGCGCACTCATCTTTGGTGGAGAGGGCTGGATTCGAACCAGCGTACTCGTAAGAGGGCAGATTTACAGTCTGCTGCCATTAACCACTCGGCCACCTCTCCAAACTTAACGAACATAACAAATATAAGCAATCATGCGTCTATCCCTCTTCACTTAGCAAATAGCAAAACAACGGTAGTTTAGAAAACACAAACCACAGAGGCGCCGCTATACAGCATATGAAGCACGCAGACACAATTACATGAACAATTAAGCACACGGAACTGCTTGCACAGAACCTAGAATTATCCACTATTTTATGGGGCTTGTCAAGTAATGTAGGCACAAAACCCGGTTTCGTCTGCGAACATGCAACAATATGCGCATGGATTCCCCGCTTCCCCTGCCTCTTTACTTGGAAAAATGGCAACCCAAGTCACAGTTTCTGAGCCTTCGTGGCTTGCGAACGCATTTGCGCACATGGTCCAAGCCGGAGAAGCAGCAAGCCGAGCGACCAAAAATCATATTCTTGCATGGCTGGATGGATGTGTCTGCCTCCTTTCAGTTTCTAATAGACGCCCTGCCACCTGCATTTCAGGCTTATGAATTGCTTGCTCCGGATTGGCGTGGCTATGGTTTGACCGAACCCGCGCCAGATGTTTCTGGCGGTTATTGGTTTGCGGATTATGTGGCCGATTTGGACGCCTTGGTGACCGCCTTGTCGCCAGATCGACCAGTGATCCTAATCGGACATTCCTTGGGCGGAAATATTGCCTGCATTTATGCAGGTATCCGGCCTGAGCGTGTGAGTAAGTTGGTCTCGCTTGACGGGTTTGGGCTGCGCTCAAATAAACCTGAAACAGCAGCTGAAAAATTTCGCGACTGGCTAGACGCCATTGCTGACCCCAAACCGCTGAAGTCTTACCCCAGCGAGGCAGCGGTGGCAGAGCGCTTACGAAAAAATAACCCGCTACTTGAGGCTGACAAAGCCCACTATCTGGCGCGGCACTGGAGCACGCAAAAAGACGATGGGCAATACCATTTGCTGGCCGATGCCGCCCACAAGCTGCCGTTTTCACATCTCTACCGCTTGGAGGAAAGCTTGGCCATCTGGCGCCAAGTCAGCGCAGCCGTTATGTGGCTGGCCGCCGGACAATCACACATTGCCCCTTATCTGGGCTACGACCAACACGCCAAGCCACACTTGGCAGAAGAATTCGGCACGCGCTTAGCCGCCTTCTCTCAGATGCGCTACGAGATGATTGCACCAGCCAGCCACATGCTGCATCACGAGCAGGAAGATGTGATCGCGACTTTGCTTGAGGATTTTTTACTGTAGCGGAGAAGCTCAAAGCCCAGTCGGCAATGGTTTATATACTTCTGGGTTTGAGGCTTGAGAGTGTTGCCGGACCACCAAAGATGGTCTGATTTTCTTCGCCCTCGTAGTGCAAATCATCCAGATTCATTTTGGTCTGTGGAATAGGCGCCGAGGTCGGCTGTACTTTGACACCCATCAAAGAGTTGTGTACGCCGGCAAGCAAAATCAAGTCACGGTACGCGGCAAGAGAGAAACCCAAGCGATTGCCCTTGCGATCGTCTTCCATCAAGGTGGCGAGCAACTCATTGCATTGCATCTGCCCCCACACTTGCTGTATGCGCTCCACCACGTGCGGATAATCGAGCAATGGGCGTGAAGCAGCCTCGGAGTCGTAGTCACTGTAGGCCGGAATCTGCCCATTGAATTTCTGCATGAACAGCTGCCGGTATTCTTCATAGGCAGCCTCTTGCTTGGTTTGAAAATACAAGTCTATGAGCATGAGCCAAGGGGCAGGAGTGGCCTTGTCATAAGCATGTTCGAGCTCGATGTGGTCGTGCAGTATGTCTATGGCCTCCTGCTTGCGGCCCAGTTCCAAATACACGCTGGCCTCTTCGGTGATGGTGGCGATTTCCACACCCATGAATTCCAAACTGCCTTTGGGGTGAAAATCCATGCTCAAGTCTAGGTCTTTGGCGCTTGCCGCCGTGCCCGTAGCCGAAGAGGTGTTGGATTGCTGTGACTTCTGCTGGGTGCTGGCCTGGCCCGCGGTCATCCCTTCGCTGAGGTTACGCATGATGGTTTTTTCACTCATGCGTCCGGTGTTGACAAATCCGCCCACCGTGGCAGGATTGGCCCCATGCGTGTTCAAGGGCTCTAGTTCTACCCCGCCCGCCTGAGGGGGAAGGTCTATCGCAGACTCAAACTCTGCCTGTGCTTCTGGCGGCGGCCTCGACCATTTCTGCAAGAGGGCCCATGAAATAGCCAGAGTACCCAAGAGCAACAAAGGCAGCCAGACCCAGTCCAGCGCGATACGCCACCATTTGGCTGGCTCTTTGGCGGTCATGCGCTCTGTGTCCGGCTGTACTTGGCCAGAGCCCATTTTCAATCCGGTAGACAGAGATGCTGGGGGCTGAAGCGCAGCACGCGCACTGACATCGTTAGTGCCTGAGGAATTGTTAATGAGGCTCAAGCGGGTCTGTAACTCTTCTAAACGTTTCTGTGTCACCAACAGCTCTGTTTCCAACCCTTGGTCGAGGTCACGCTCCACATCGGCCGTGCGCAAGCGCTGCCTGAGCATGTCGAGTCTGGCTTGTGCCACCGCATTGCTGCTGCTCGCAGGGGCACTGCCCACGTCATTCGGACTGGTCTGCCCGCCCTGTGACGTGCCTTTGTGCCCGCCGCCACGAGCATAGAGCTCACTGCTGATTTTGAGCGCGGGGGAGTCCAAAACGACGCGCTCGGCCTGATTCAACTGCATCCCATCACTCAAACGCAAAGCCCCCTGAGCTGGTGTTTTTTTACGGGCAGAGACGGGTGCATGTAGGGGTGCGGTTCGAGACGTGTTGGCGTACTCAGGCTTGCCATTGCTGCCGCTGCCCATGGGGCTGTCAGCAATGCTGCGCGTGCCGCTGCGACTGCCATTGCGACTAGCATTGCGACTGCCGCGAGGCGATGTGTCTGCATCGATACGCCCCGCCTGTACCGGCACACTGTTGCTTGCGGGCAAGACTGTCGTCTTTGCCTCTGCCACTGATTCTGCAGGGGTCTTGGACGACCCCGCAGGCGCTATCGATAGAGGTGATGGTGCTGCTGCGAGCGGTGAAACTGCACCGCTATTTTTTTCGTTTTTTTCAATGTAGGGATCTATTAGCAACACATAATCACGTTGAAATTTTGCCCCGCAATCCACCGTCACCGACAGTTGCACTATTGGTTCGTCCACTTTCCGACTGCTCAATATGTGCAATGCGGGCGGATTAGTCGTGACGTTGTAACGGGCTGCCAGCACCAAGGGCAGCTCACTTTCATTACGTGGTATCCCCAACTGAAAGCAACGTGGCTCCTGCCAGCCTTCCACTGTGTCAAGACCAGTGATGGGAATGCGCACTTTCAAGGTTTGCCCCAAGTAGCTTTGTACTTGCGCCTCGCCAAGGCTAATGGCCGCGTGCGTCAAGCTGGCTATGGCATTTAGCCACAGCATAAGGCACAGCAGCAGCCCCTTGCTCATGCCGATGGCGTTTAAACCGCGGTGGGTAATCGGTGTTGTTTTCACGAACGATTATTATTGCACGCGGTGACCGCATCAACAAACTTTGGCGACCAGTGTCGAGTGTCAGGCGATGCTTAGGCGCTGTCCTTTTAGCTGGGCAATTTCTTGTAATAAAAAGTTCAAGGCCACGGGTGATTCGGCAAAGTTCAAGTTTTCTGTGTTGATGGCAATCATCGGGGTACGGCTGTACCTAAAAAAATAATGATGATATGCCTCCTGCACTTGCCGCAAATAGGGCACATCGATAGGACGTTCGTAGGCATGCCCCCGCCGCCGTATGCGTTCATACAAGGTTTCGGGAGATGCTTGCAGAAACAACACCACATCGGGGGTTGGCACACGCATGCGCAAATGCTGATACATCTTGGTGTACAGCGAAAACTCTTGATCACTCAGGGTGAGTCGGGCAAACAGTGGGTCTTTGTCCAACATGAAATCCGCCACCACGGGCGCACTGAACAGATCTCGTTGCGCCAAACCATTTAACTGGTCCGCGCGCTGAAACAAATAGGTCATCTGTGTGGCCAGGGCATAGCGGGCAGGGTCTTGATAAAACTGCGGTAAGAATGGGTTGTCCTGTGGCGCTTCCAGCAGAGTGTCCGCGCCCAGATGCCGAGACAGCAATTTGGCCAAAGTGGTTTTGCCCACCCCGATGGCGCCCTCTACCACCCAGTATTTGCATTCAGACAGCTGCATACACACTCAATTCCTGTCCCCGCAGGGCAGCACGGTAGCTTTCTAGCCGCCCCAGTAGCGGATGCTGGCCATCAGGATGCAATTCCAGCAGCGGCTCTAGGCAAAACCGCCGCGCGGTGAGCCGCGGGTGGGGCAGCTGCAACAGAGGATGCGCCACACTCGCAGCGCCGTACAAAAGCAGATCGATATCAAGCGTGCGCGGGGCATGCCAATAAGGCCGTGTGCGGCCAAACTGCTGCTCAATCGCCTGTGTCTGCGCCAGCAGCTCCATGGCGGTGCAGGTACATTGCACAGCAAGCACGGTGTTGTAGTAATCTGCCTGCTTGTCTGCTACCTCAAGTGCCTGGCTGCGGTAAATAGAGGCGGAGGTCAGCCCGTCGATCGATGGAAGAGCCCGAATCACCTCGGTGGCGCTCTTTAAGGTGTCGGCTGCGTGGCCCACATTGGCCCCCAACCCGAGATAAGCCAGCACGGCTGCCCGCCTAGTCATAGTCCTTGACGGTCACCGACACATTGCGCGATCGTGGTTTACGCCGACGTTTTTTTGCTCCGGTTCGCGCCTCAACCGCACCCGTCTTGCTGCGTAAAGCGGCACGCTGGCTTTCTATCATCTCGGCCCGTGCATCGGCATCGGCAGCGTAAAAATCAGTCCACCAACGCCCCACATCGGGCTCGGCATCGCCCGCATCTGCGCGCAGCAAATAAAAATCATACGCCGCACGAAAACGTTCGTGGTCGGCGAATTTTTGCGCATGACTGCTGCTGCGTTGCTCAAAACGTGGTTGCATCAGCCAGATTTCGCGCATCATGCCGGTGTTTTTGCGGGTGAGATTCAGCGCCCGCGCTTCTGTGTCCAGCACCTGATCACAGGCCGCGTGCAAAGCCGTGAGTGGGTGGGTGATTTCGGCCTCGGACGCGCGCCACTGCTGCTGCAACTTGCGCCACAGCAGGCAGGCAAACAGAAAAGCCTCTGTCACGGATTTGCCCTGGCGCACACGCGCATCAGAATTAGCCAACGCCAGGTTGATGAACTGATCTTGTTTGATGGCTTGGCTAAGCTCCTGCAACAAAGGCACATGCGTTAAAGGCAGGTGGTAATGCGGGAACAATGCCAGGCCGTCCTGCGCATGTCCGGACAATAAAAATTTCAACGACTCATCATGTAAACGCGGGCCAGGCACATGTGCCAGCAAGTGCGCTTGTTTGGGAATGGCCTTGGCCGCTTCGGCATCCAGCGCGCAGCCAGTCTTGGCGCACAACCTGACCGCCCGCAACATGCGCACCGGGTCTTCGGTGTAGCGCGTGGCGGCATGGCCAATGAGGCGCAGGCGCTTTCGACGGATGTCTGCCATGGCCCCGACGTAATCATGGATGGTGTGTGCAACCGGATCGTAATACAAGGCATTTATTGTGAAATCACGGCGCACCGCATCTTCTGCCTGCGAACCATACACATTGTCCGACACCAGCTTGCCATGCTCATCCTTGTGGCCCTGTTCTGTTCCACCGCGAAAAGTGGTGACCTCTATGACCTCGCGCCCCATCACCACGTGCACAATGCGAAATCTTTTGCCAATGATGTAGGCACGCTTGAACACTTGCTTCACTTGCTCAGGCTTGGCATCGGTGGCCACATCAAAGTCTTTTGGCTTCAGACCAAGCAGCTGGTCACGCACTGCGCCCCCCACCACATAAGCCTTAAATCCTGCCTGCTGCAAAGTCCGGCACAGGCTGACTGCTGAAGCCGCTATCTGATTTTGATTGAAACCCAGCTCTTTTGCCGAGTACATGTGTGGGCCGTCACTTTTGTTTTTGCCTTTAACGGCCAACTGTTCGAACCTAGCGCTGATTTTGTGAATAAATGCTTTTAACATGTAAGTTCGTTAGGTATCATAAACATTCCCCGCGTGACAAAAAAACAATTAAAATGCACAATATGCAAATGAGGAATGACAAAGAGGGGTCGATGTCACCTGGTATTGGCTCTCATTTTTCCCAATGTTCGCACTGGGGTCTACATAGGATATTGATAATTCCCTATGTGCTGCTGATCTTGACCCTAGTGGGCATTTTAGCCGTTTTGGCCTACGACGTAGGCAGCGCGGCACTCAAGCGACTCACGGAAGAGCGTGTGCAAGAAACCATCAGCCGCATCGGTCAAGCCATTGAAAGACACATGCTGGGCTCTGGCGCCACCCTCGAAGCCGCCTTTCCTGCCGGTGAAGAAGCCCCGGACCATCTGGAGGAGGAGGCCGACATCA
>JBDKJU010000132.1:0-10218 GCA_039796435.1 Pseudomonadota bacterium
GTTTCCATTCAAGCCTCCTTAGCCAAGCGTTTGATTTCACTTTGGTAGAGGGCCTCGGTCCACTCGCCATCATTCATGGCCTTGGGGCCGGAGCGATTTAAGTAAGCCACCAGTTCGGGTAACTGCCAATGGCCCGCCGCAAAGGCGCGTTCAATCGCGTCGCCCAAAAGCACTTCGTAACTGGTGGGTGGGCGTTTGCGCGCCTGATGGGGGTTTAAGTAGAGACTCATTTTTTGCGCTCCTTGCTTCGCTTGGTTTATTGGTTATTTTCGTTATTTACGTTCGGTGAGGAAACTGCCAGAGGCCTCCACTTTGGGTTGGCGGCGGGTGTGGCCATCAATGCCCCCATCAATGGCCCATTCGGCGAAGCGCGTGGGGCTGGGGTCAAAACTGCGTGGCTGCCAGGCTTGGGTGAGGTGGTCTTCGTCAGCGTTGTATTCGATGAGCCCGCCAGCGGGGTTTTCAAAATACCAAAAATAAGCCGAGGAGATGGGGTGACGGCCAGGGCCGAGCTGAGTTTTCCAGCCCGCGCGGCTCATCGCCAAACCGCCGCCAAACACTTCGTGAATGTCGCGCACGGTGTAGGCAATGTGGTTTAAACCACGTGGGTGATTGGGGATTTGCAGTAAAAATAAATCGTGGTGGCCGCCTTCGGGGCTGGCGCGCAGAAACACGCCGCGCCCCGGGTAACGGTCAGACACCACAAAGCCCAGGCGCACATAAAAATCTTCCGCCGCCTGCAAGCAGTCGCTGAACAACACCACATGGCCAATTTCAATCGGCGTGGCACGTTCGTACACCGGGGATGGCGCATTGATGCGTTGTGGTGCACCGTAAGGGTTGCTTGGGCTGCCTTGCAAGGTGGTCGCTTGCTTGTGGGTCAGGTGAAAGCGAATAGCGAGGCCATGCGGGTCGCGGGCGCTCACTTCTGTGTGGCTGTGATGGAAGTTGGGGGCGTCTTTGAGCAAGGTCGCCAAATGCGCAAGGTCACTTGCCTCAGTGACTCCCCACAGCACACTCGCTAAGGTATTGCCGGCTTCGAGCTCGGCTGCGACCTCTGTATCAAGATGCACCTGTGCACCATTCACTGTGTCAAACTGAGTGGGAGAGATTTCGCGCAGTCCCCAGTCGCGCAAAAAGCGCTGGCAGTCTTCAAGCTGGTGTTCGATGCGATAAGTGATTGCGTCTATGCCTTCGATCATCTTAGTTGGCCCAAGGGTTGGGGGCGTGGGAGAGCCCAAGGTAATAGGATTTTTGTGTCATGTATTCAGCGAGTGAGGCTTGGCCTTTTTCGCGCCCCAAGCCACTGTCTTTCATGCCGCCAAAAGGGGTGGAGATGGAGAACTGTTTGTAGGTATTCACCCACACCGTGCCCGTATGTAGGGCGCTGCCAAGCGCAAGGGCACGACGGTAGTCGGCGGTCCAGATGCCGGCAGCGAGACCATAGTCGTTGTCATTGCAGGCGGCGATGAGCTCGTCATCATCGGCGTAAGGAATGAGTACCAGTACCGGGCCAAACACCTCTTCTCGGCACAGGCGCGCCGTGTTGGCGAGGCCTTCAAAAATTGTGGGGGCGTAGTAATAGCCACCACTATCGCTGTGCAGGCGTTGACCGCCACACAGTAATTGGCCGCCCTCGGCCAAGCCCAAGGCCACATAGCGTTCGACGCTGTTGCGGTGGCTGTCGCTCACCAAGGGGCCAAGGTGGGTGTTTGCTGCCATGGGGTCGCCCACGCGCAGATGCTCCGCCCCTTTGACCAGAGCGGTCTTTACCTCGGCATAAACGCTTTGGTGGATGAAGCAACGCGAACCGGCGATGCAGCTCTCGCCACTGCTGCTGAATATGCCCCAGAGTATGCCGGCCACCGCTTGTGTCAAGTCAGCGTCAGGGCAGACAATGGTGGGTGACTTGCCTCCCAATTCAAGCGACACGGGCATGAATTTCTCTGCCGCGAGGCGGGCGATGCCACGCCCGACTGTGGTGCCTCCAGTAAAGGCCACGCGCCTGACTAAAGGGTGGCGCACCAAGGCCTCGCCCACCACGCTGCCCTTGCCTGGCAATACACTCAAGAGCCCCGAGGGCAGACCGGCAGCCAAGGCAATGCGGGCAAGTTCGATGGCCAGTCGTGGGGTGATTTCGGCCGGCTTGACCACGATGGCATTGCCCGCGGCCAGTGCCGGGGCAATTTTCTGCGCCTCGCTGGCGATGGGCGAATTCCACGGAGTGATGGCTGCCACCACGCCCAGTGCTTCATAGCGACTTAAGGTGAGTGCATCCCCCCGTTGTGGCGTGATGGTCTCGCTAAACGTTTCGATGGCGGCGGCAAAGTATTGTAAGGTGCCCGCAGCAGAGGCCACCAAGGCGCGGGTTTCGGAAAGAGGTTTGCCATTGTCCAGAGTTTGCAGGCGCGCCAGTGATTCGCTTTCTTGCCGAATCAATTCGGCCATGCGATACAGCACCAAGGCGCGCTCATGCGCTTTCTTGGCGGCCCAGGCTGGTTGGGCGGCGGCGGCAGCGCGGATGGTGAGGTCGACATCCTCGCTGGTGCAGGCCGAGAGCTCTGCCACGACAGAGCCATCGGCAGGATAAAGAGTGGTGTAGCGCGGGCCACTGCCATCGCGCCAGGTGCCTGCAAAGTAAGCCTGAAGTGAGTCCATTAAATAGTGAGCGCTGAGGTTTGATTGTGAATAAAACGCAAGGCCGACAGCACGGTCAAGGTCGAGGTTTTGGGATTGTCCGGCAAAGGCTTGCCCACCAGGCGCACGCTGGCTTCACCAAAATCTCCAGTGACAGTGAGCTCATGAATATTGGCCGTGACCGTGGGGTCGGCATAGAGTGACACTTCGGTGGCATCAAAACCCAAGCCAGCCAAGGCAATCGTGGCGGCGACATTGGCGTTTTTGGGATAGGCTTTGGCGGCGGCGCGGGCGCAGTGGTTGAAAATGAGCGTGGGTTGGGTGAGCGTGGCCAAGTCATGTGCAGCCTCGGCAGGGGTGCCCGCCCAAGCCATGGGCGGCTTACGGCCGGTGTAGCGCACGGCGCTGAGTGTGCCTTGTTTGGCGCTGGCGATGAGGTCGATCGCCCCGACTGCGCCAGAGAGTAAATGACACTGCGTTTTTCCGGCTGCGGCCGCGGCTTTTATTTCAGCGAATAATTCATCGTCAGCCAAAGCCCCGATCGACAGTACCCCGCAAGCAATGCCTTGACGCAAAGCAGGCAACACATGCTCGATCAAGGCGCTGTGGCCTGCACATTCCAATGCGAGGGTGATCGTGGGCGACAGACGCTCGCCACGCTTGAGCACTTGCGCTGCTGCTGCATTTAAGCGCTGCTGAATGCTGTGGCTGATGGCGCCGTTGCCAATGAGCGCGAGCCTATCGGCCGCCATGTTTTGCGTATTTCCATTCATCTTATTGGGGTGGCTCTTTAAGTTCAATCAACCTTGCACCCGCTTGAAATTGGGCAATGAGGCCCGGTAGAGCAAGATCGATAGCCGCACTCAACTGAGCAAACTTGCTGTTGGGTAAGCGAATCCAAAGCACTTTAGGGTGAGTGGCATTATGTTGGATTTGCTGTGCAAAATCAGCATCTTTACTCACAATAATGGCACCTAGCTCATTGGCGTAGCGTGCAATAAATTTATCAGAGGCAAAGTGGTGCATGACTTCAAACACATGCGTTGCACGAACATTGTGTTTCTTGAATATCCTTTTAAGGCTAGGAGGAAGTTGCGCATCAATCAAAAAATGCAGCACTTTGGACATCTTTAATGAGACTTAAGCGGCAATGCGTTCAGCGGCAAAAGCCAAACAGGCGACTAAATCATCATTTTCCAAGTATGGATACTCAGCGAGGATGTCTTCATGGGTATTGCCAGAGGCCATCATCTCCAAGATGTCACTGACGCGAATACGTTGCCCGCGCACACACGGGCGCCCACCACATACATTTGGATCAAAAGTGATACGTGAGATTATGGAGCGAAGATCATCAGGCATACGTTTCAATCATAGCACAAGCAAAAGCAGTCGTGCCTGAAAATAGACTGATTTCTGTGCTTAGTCTGGGCTGGTGAAAGGGGACATCACTTGCGCGCAGGCCCGGCAAATTTATCGGTGAAGGGGCCCCAGGCATGCATGTCCACCTCCACCATCACTGCTGTGTGCATGGCCAGCGCTTCGCCAAGCACGGCTTCTGTGTCGGCTGGCGAACGCAGTAAAAAGTGCTTGATGCCCATGGCCGCGCAGAGAGTGGCGAAGTGGGGGGTGAAAAGATCAACATAGCAATGTCGACCACCGTAGTCCACGTCCTGAATGTTTTTAATCACCCCGTAGCCGCCGTCGTTCATGACCAAGAGCATGAGGTTGGCCTGCTCTTGCACGGCACAGGCGAGCTCGCCCAGATTCAGTTGCAGTCCCCCGTCGCCTATCAAGGCCAGGGCCTTGCCTCCGTGGGCGTGGTTGGCGAGGGCAGCCCCTATGCCCATGGCGAGGCCCTGGCCAATGCCACCGCCCAAGGCATGCACGCCTTGGCGCGAGTGCGTGAGCGGCAGACTGCGGTTGCCCCACATGGTGTTGGAGAGCGTGATGTCGCGCACCCATGCGGGCGCGTCCGGGCGCTGTGCCAGTAAATTTTTTAAGCTGTTTTTGAGCGCCACATAGGCACCCAGACCTTGATCAACCTGCGCTTCAGCAGCGGCCCGCGTCATCTTAATTTTGTTGGCCCAGTCGGGGTCGATGGCAAGATCTAGCTCGTGGGCCAGTGCATTCAAGGTAAGGGCAGCATCGGCGCAAATGAAGTGTTCGTTGGGGTAGGCGCGGCCATTGGCAAGGGCATGGGCATCAATGCGAATGCGCTGGTGTGGCAGGGCGAGTTTGTAGGACAGGGTTTCGTTGCTGCGCAAATGTGAGCCGACCACGATGAGCAGATCGGCTTCTTGGTAGAGGGCTTGCGTGGCTTTTTGCACATTGAAGGCCCCGACCACCAGGGGATGGTCTTCGCGCACCACGCCACGGCCTTGCGTCGAGGTGATGATGCCTATGCCCAGATCGGCAAGCGCGGTGGCAGCGTCACTGGCGGCGCGCGCACCCCCACCGAGCCACAAGAGTGGTCTTTGTGCGGCCTTGAGTGCGGCTTTTAAATAATCTATATCGGCAGCGCAGGGCGCAAGAGGCGTGGGCGTGTAGCGTGGAATATGGGGGGGGCGTGCAATGAGCTGCTTTTGTATGTCGATGGCCACTTCGATGCTCACCGGGCCGCAAGGCGGGGTAAGCGCCAGGCGTGTGGCTTCTTGTAATACGGCCAAGGTGTGCTCGGCGCGGTGAATGCGCAGGCAAGCTTTGCCGGCAGAGGCCAACATGCCGAGTTGGTCTTTGGCTTCGTGGATAAAACCGAGCTCCTGGTCGAGATAGCTGCTTTCGATTTGGCCGGTCAAGTGCAGCATGGGGGTGCCTGCGGTGTAGGCCTCAATCAATGCGCCAGCGGCATTACCGGCACCAGTGCCAGTGCTGGTGATGCACGCGCCCAGACCGCCTCGCACACGCGCATCGGCATCGGCCATGTTGCAGGCACCGGCCTCGCCACGCGCCGAGATGAAGCGCAGTTGGCCTTGGGTGTGGATGCCGTCGAGAATGGGCATGTTGTGAATAGAAATCACCCCATACACACGCGCTACTTTTTGTGCGGCCAAGTAGGCGGCGATGAGGCCGCCAACGGTAATGGTGTCGTTCATAGCAATTGGTGAATGAGGGTGCGCACAGCAGTGGGGGTTTCAATGGCGAGCATATGCCCGACCTCGCCCATGGACACATAGCTGGCGTTTAATTGTTCGGCAAGGCGGCGTGCACCCTTGGGCGGGGTGATGGCATCGAGTTCACCGCAGGCCACGGTGATGGGGGCTTGGCAAGCCAAGGCGTCGGCGAGCAAGTGTCCATTGGCCAGGCAATGTGTTGCTTGTGTGTAGCCTGCTTCATTTAAGGCCAACATGGCGGCGACCACGCGCGCACGTTCAGACTCCGGGGCATCTGGGCGTAAGAGCGCGCCGCTGCGCTCTTGCGCCATGCGTGCAAGGCCCAAATCATGCAACATGGACAGACGATCATCACGTTTTTGTGCCCGCAGCGCTGGGTCCACGGCGGCATAGCCTTGTGCCGGCGACAGCAACAGCAAGTGTTCAACTGGGTGCACGGCGGCATAGGCACCCGCCATCAAAGCCCCCAGGGAGTGACCGACTAAGATGGGTTTATGAATGTGCAAGGAAGATAAAAATTCGGCCAACACCTGCGCGTAGTGCGCCGGGGTGGGATCGGCATGAGCGAGGGCAGTGCAGTCAAGGTAACCCGGGGCGTTCCAGGCAATGAGGCGGGCATGGCCAATCCCGACATCCAAAAGTGCTTGCCAGTTGCTGGCATTTGACCCTATGCCATGCAGCAGCACCACGGTTTTGCCGCTGCCCGCGCGCTCAAGGTAAGACACAGTATGGCCGCTGGCCAAGTGCTGTGTGTTCATCGTTTGATATGGGCGAGTGGCGAGTCAGGTGGGTAGACCGGGCGTATGGGATTTGAGCTGCCCAGCATCACGCACATCAAGGCATCTTCATCGCCAATGTTGATCTCTTCACGGTAGACGCCTGGCGGCACACTGATGAGGTCGCGCTCTTTAAGCACGGTTTCCCAGCGCTCGCCGTCTTTTTCACATACGACCTTTAAAGTGCCACGCAAGAGAAAGAAAATCTCCTCTACATCATAGTGAATGTGCATGGGGCCTTCGTGTTTGGCCGGGATAATCATGGTGGAGAAAGTGAAGTGTGCGGCCGGCACGGTGTTGCCATCTTTGGCCACGCCGGTGCCACCGGTGCCCACATAACGCATTTGTGCGCGGCGGTATTTGGGGTCAAAATCAGCTTGAAATTTCAGCGCATCCCAGTCATAAGTGCGGGTGCCAAAACGCGCCACACGGCTGTCGCACCACTGTGCAAAAGAGAGGGTTTGAGGCTTTGTCAAGCCTTGTTGAATAGTGGCTTCGGAGGGGCTGGCGGGGTCTAGTAGACCACGCTCATTGAACTGGGCTTGATTGGCGGCTTGCATGGGGGAGTTTTGTTCAAGAGTTGATTAAATGCATTTTATAGCGGCATTTCTTAACCTTGTGCGTGTGAGGTGCTGGTTTTGATAGATCGTATGCGGGGGGCGCACAGGTTTTGCACATGATGGTTTCATCTTTAGCTGTGCATAACAAATTTATTGCGAAGATTATATTAATCCAACGCTGCATTTTTAGCTTTCGCAAAGAGTAGAATGCCGCGCTTAACAATAAAGACTTCTTCTTATGACTGTAGAAAAAAATATTTTTTTCGCTCACTGAAACTATGGGCGACAGCATCAAGTGTCTTGTTGGCGATACATTCGCTGCAAGCACAAGCATCAGATGCCCCTGCGCGACATGAACGTGCCAAAGCGGCCGTGGTGGAGGCAACAGATGGCAGCACCTTGAGCAGACTTTCAGCTGAGTTTCGTCGCAAGTACGAAGCCGATGAAGCCGCTGTCGCCGCCTACCTCGCCGCCAATCCCACGCTTGCACGTGAAGTCATCAAAGACGGCGTGCTGCAGCGTATTGTGCGCATTGGCTCCGACGGCAACCCCGTGTTCATCAAGAGCAAAGCCACTAGGGGGGCATCTAAAAGCAATGTCGAATCCGGACAACTCATTAAAGCCGACTCCCTCTATCCCGGCGGTTCAATAGGGGTTGACATCACTGGCCAGAGCATGGAGGTGGGCGTTTGGGAGCCAGGGGTGCCGCGTGTGACTCATGAATTATTGACCGGCAAAGCCACCATTCAGGCAGGTCAGTTGGGCAGCACCACCACTGCCTCAAAAGACCATGCCACCCATGTGACTGGCACGATAGTGGGCAAAAGCGGACTCTCCGGCAGCGGCACCTCGGCACGCGGTATTGCTTACAGCGCCACCGCCAAAAACTGGGACAGCAGTGCTGACACCAGTGATATGGCCACCGCAGCCGCAGCAGGCATGTTGGTGTCAAACCACTCTTATGGCTATGCCAATGACAACACCACCCCTCAGTGGACTTTTGGCGCTTACGACAGCGAGTCGGTGGCCTGGGACACCTTGACCGCTGCTGCTCCTTATTACCTGCCTTTTGTGGCAGCAGGCAATGAGCAACAAGCCAATGGCAACTCGGGCAAACCTGGTTACATCACAGGCTTTGATCTTTTGACCGGTGCCAGCGCCGCCAAAAACGTGATGACGGTGGGGGCAGTCAATGCCGACAAAAGCATGTCGAGTTACAGCAATTTTGGCCCTACCGACGATGGTCGCATAAAGCCGGAAATTGTCGCTCGCGGCACGGGCATTAACTCGGCGACTTCCGCCAGTGACACCTCTTACAGTGGCGACGGCAGCGACTCAAGTGGCACCTCCTATGCCACACCTGCGGCCACCGCGGGCGCTTTGCTGTTGCAGCAATACTACAACAGTGTGCATGGCAGCTATATGCGTGCTTCCACCCTAAAAGCCTTGATGATTGGTACTGCCGAAGACTTGGGGAACCCGGGTCCGGATCTGAAATTTGGCTGGGGCTTGCTTGACGTTGAAGCGGCCGCAAACGCGATTAAAAAACGCAGTATCAACACCAGTCCCTCCAGCGTTTCATACCGTTACCCAGCGACCAAAGGGGCCATTATCGAGGAAATTACGGCTAACCCGACAGTGGGCGCGGAAATGTCACGAGACTTTCATGCCAAGGGCGGTGTTCCGATCGTGGCCACTATTTGCTGGACTGATGATGTAGGAGATGAACAACTCGCCAGTGAGGGCACAGACCCTACCACCAAGAGAGCAAAATATGTATTCGGGCTGACATTGCGAGCATACAGTGACGCGTCATTTTCAAGCATCGCCGAACAAACATATCACTGGCTCACCCCCAGCATGACGGACCCTAATGCCAATGCCACCAAAGCCATCAACTCTTCTACTGCGCACCCCAATAATTGTGCCCAGGTGGTGAGCAACACTCTGCCTGTCGCCGGCAATAGCTATAAGCTGTATATCCGCAAGCAAACCGGCTCACCCGTGGCAGCAAGAGTAGTCTCACTGGTCATCACCGGGGTTAACGACACAGGCATCACTGTCACCGCCAGTGCGGGCAGTAACGGCACCTTGCAGTGCGGCTCCCCTCTTGCCAACACCTTCTTAACTGCTCCAGGTGCAAGCCTGAGTTGCACCGCGACCCCTGCATCAGGATACCGGACGGTGAGCATCACGGGTTGTGATGGCACGACTACCGCAGCCGGTACAAATGCCTACACCACAGGTGCGGTGAATGCTGCTTGCACAGTATCAGCCACATTCGAACTTATCCCGGCAGCAGTCAACGGTGCCTGTGGCACTGACCACGCTGTCGCCAGTGTCAATGCCCCAAGCAGCAATTTATGCAGTGCTGGTAGCTCTTCGTCGGTGACCAGTACCTCCACTGCCCACACTTGGAGCTGTGCAGGCAGCAATGGCGGTACCACTGCCAGTTGCAGTGCCCCCCGCCAATACGCGGTCACCGCCAGCCCGGGTGCGAATGGTGGCCTTACTTGTGTGAGCCCAGTCACGGTCTCTAATACCAGCACTTGCACTGCGACCCCTGCATCAGGATACCGCACGGTGAGCATCACGGGTTGTGATGGCACGGCCACAAGCACCGGGGTGGACAGTTACACCACGGGTGCGGTGAATGTTGCCTGCTCGGTGTCAGCCACGTTTGAGGCGATCCCCCCCGTGGCGGTGAACGGTAGCTGTGGCACAGCCAATGGCATAGCCAGCTTGAATCAAGCGGTACAGCCGGCACTATGTAGCGCCGGCACCGTTGCTGCGCTCACCAGCACGGGTAATGCCCACACCTGGAATTGCACTGGCAGCAATGGTGGCAATACTGCCAGTTGCAGTGCGCCACGTCTCATCCCAACTCAGCAAGCAGGCGTGACGGCGCAGTTTTCTGCCCTAGGGTGCAGCAATGTGGATTCAGTGCAGTTTGTTAATGCAACCACACCCTTGCCTAGCGGTGCATCAAACTTCCCCTTTGGCCTGGTTGACTTTGTTCTAAGCGGCTGCGGCAGTACCGCGGGCATTAGCATCACTTACTCGCAAGCATTGCCAGCCAATGCGCGGTACTACAAATTGCGTAACAATGTTTACACCGTCCTCCCCGCGACT
>JBDKJU010000133.1:0-4006 GCA_039796435.1 Pseudomonadota bacterium
TTTTGCGCCAAGGCACTGCCCTTGCGCACCACCGGAACCATGATGGTTTCCAATATGGGTTCGGTGATGAATTCGCCCAAAGGCAGGCCTTCAGGAATGCCACCAATGGCTATGTCTACCTCGCCTTGACGCAGACGGTTAAGCTGTGCCATGTACAACTCTTCGCCGATGCGCAGATTCACTCGCGGATAATCTTTACTGAAGGTACGTAAAGTTTCAGGAATCAACAACATGACCGCCAAAGGCACCGCGGCCACAGAAATATGACCCTCCATGACCCCCGCGAGCTGACGCACTTCACTCACTGCTGTATCGAGTTCCCGCATCGCCAACTTGGCATGCTGATACACCACCCGCCCCTGCGCCGTGGCAATCATGCCTCGGCTGCTGCGCACAAACAAGCTGCACGTCAGCTCACGCTCTAGATCACGCACTGATTTGGTCACTGCGGGTTGTGATAGGCCAAGCTGCCGTGCAGCATTGCGCAAACTGCCGTGTTCTATCACCGCCACCAGCACTTTCAGATTCATTAGCTTCATGTCGTGATGATAACTAAAAATTATCGCGAGGCGATTTTGCACATCTTCCCAAACCGCACGTCTGTACATAAACTGCCCTTCACCTTGACTGTGCAATGTATGTCACGCCAAGCTAAATACGTTTATTCCATAGGCAAACCTGCATGTGCAAGCCTAGAGTTGTACTTGCAGATATGCCTAATTTCAGCAACCAAGCCTGTGTGGGACGACTCAGGCCAAGGAGAAAGCAATGCAACAAGGATTCAAAATGAAAGCACTCAGTACTAGCCTGGCTATGCTGGGCATTTCCAGCCTATTCATTGGATGTGGCAGCGACAGCGTCGTCGCAGCTGATCCCCCGATTCAGGGGGTTTACGACACTGCCTTGGCGTTCGACAAAACCAAGTACACCACCATCAATATCACCATCGATGGCACACCCACTCCCGTGCGCTGGTACCGAGAAATATGCTACGTGGGCAACCCCATGAAATTGGCCTCGCCACAGCCCGCATTGGGTGGCGCCAGTTTGAATATCGACAATCAAAACTGTGGCTACCAAAACATGAATGTGTTTGTGCGAGAAGCCGAAGCCAACAAACAAGACAATGCCATTTTTATGAATGTGAACAATGGCGGCTGGTTTGCCAGCTACCAAGGCGGTCTGAATGCGTGGGATGGCAAGGCTGCCATTACCAGCACCAACTATCGTGGGGCTGACTTTGTTGACGGCGGTGCCTACTCAAGCAGCAGCGACACAGATAAAAAAGGAGCCGCTCGGGCACGTGGTTTTGTCTATGTCACTATTTCCTCGCGCAGCCGTGGGGCAACGGCGGCGACAGGTGTTTATTCAGATGGTGTCTATCAAGGCAAAGCCCCGGCTGCTATTGTCGATGCCAAAGCGGCCGTGCGTTATTTGCGTCTAAACGACAGCCTGATGCCGGGCACAGCCACCCGCATCGTGGTCAATGGCACCAGCGGCGGCGGTGCACAAAGCACACAGCTCGGGGCAACGGGTGACAGTGCTGACTACTTACCTTACTTGAAGGCGGTCGGCGCAGCAGGGGTCGACGCCAACGGCAAAAGCGGGCTGTCTGATAGTGTCTTTGCCATCGTTGCCTATTGCCCAATTCAAGACATGGGCAGTGCCGACCTTGCTTATGAATGGATGTTCAACGTGCTGGGCACGCGCGCTGCGGTGTCGGCCGATCAAAAAGCAGGTTTGATAGTTGATGCTGCAGGTGCTGAACTTGTGCGCGCCTCCAATCCTGATCCTACCGGCAGTGCCGCCTTGATGAGCAAGTTCATTGCCTACCAAGCAGGTCTGGGCTTGAAGAATGAAGATGGTGCGTCACTGACCGCTGACAATATGTCGGCCGCACTGCAAAACGAATTCAAAAAAGCCGCCACTGCCTACGTTAAGTCGGGCAAGTCTATCGTGGCCTTTGGCGCCACCGGCAGTGCTGCAGCCAATGGCGTGGCAGGGGGCAGCGGAACGCTTAGCTACAAAAACGACTTTATTGATGTGGACACCAGCGGCAATGTCAATAGTTTCAATATGTCAAATTATTTGAAATTTGTCGCTAAGCAAGCGCGATTAAAAGCCGTGCCCTCCTTTGATCAAGTTGGCCAAACACCAGCTTTAGCATCAACGCCCACCGCAGACACCACCAAAGCCGGCGCGGTCATCAACGGCAACTACAGCGGTGGCGAATCTAATTTGTTTGGCACCCCTGCACAAGTCTATTCCAACTTCACTGAGTACGGCTGGAATAACAACAATGGTGGCGATGCCACCAACCCGATGCAAAGTGATGTGGGGCAAAAGAACACCGGTCTTAGCTGGGCGAATAATCCGCAGCAAGCGTTTTTGCTCAACCAGTACAAATTGATCAATGCACTGCCCTACATCGGCAAGACCGATGGCATCACTCCCCACTGGCGCATTCGTGTGGGTGCGCGTGACCGCGATACCTCATTTACGGTGGCGTACAACATCAGCCGCGCACTAAA
The DNA here is from genome assembly GCA_039796435.1 of Pseudomonadota bacterium. Classification (GTDB taxonomy): domain Bacteria; phylum Pseudomonadota; class Gammaproteobacteria; order Burkholderiales; family Casimicrobiaceae; genus JBDKJU01. The sequence continues at coordinate 2,532 of JBDKJU010000133.1, forward strand.
GGCCGATGCCAAGGTCAAGAGCTCTGACTTCGCCTTGCACTGGGATCAGGGGCATGCCGGCAACTACGACGTGCAAGCTGCTTTTACCTGGATAGATCAGAAGTTGGCTGAAAAATAATTTTCAGGCAAGCCAAGCCTATGTGCCGACCATCAAGCCATGCGTGAACTTCATTGACGCATGGCTTGACTGCGCCCAAGCTAAACCGTTAAACCGTGAACCGCGCGAACGGCAGATAATAATAATAAACAAAAAAAGCTGCGCCTTACCACTGCACCATGTACTCGCTGAGTCAAAGCTGTTTAAATGAAACCCAAATTCCGGTTTGAAAAACGATTCAATAAAGGAAACACAGCGTCCAGTTCACTGCTTCCAGCCCCCATCCAAGAACACAAGGTCGCACCGTATTGCTCAATCGCAGTAGTAGGTAATAAGCGCCCTTCGCCCACATTCGTGGGTGTGCTGCCATTGCTCACGATCGGGAATTCCCCGTAAACGTTGCCACCCTGCACTGCCCCACCCAAGACAAAGTGGTGACTGCCCCAGCCATGATCCGAACCGCGCCCGTTTGAAACCAGAGTGCGGCCAAAATCGCTCATGGTAAAGGTGGTCACATGGTTTTGCACCCCAAGTTCGGTGGTGCTCTGATAAAAGGCGGAGAGCGCATCGTCTAGGGCGCTCAGCAGTGGAGGATGATCTGTCAGCTGGCCACCATGGGTATCAAACCCACCCATGGACACGAAAAATATCTGTCGTTTAATTCCTATCGCCTGACGTGCCGCTATCATGCGCGCCACCATCTTCAACTGCCCTCCCAAACGCGAGGTGGGAAAGACAGTGTTGACTACGGGAGTGCTGGGCGCGACCAAAGCGGTGCTCACCGCAGCTGAAGTGTCTATTGCCCGTGCCATGACATCACCCCAAGCATCCTCCAGAATGTTGCGGCGCGCCATGGTGACCTGATTGTCAAAAATTCCTTTGAAATTGGTGTTGCTGTCCCAAAAACGATACCCATCTACTTTGGCCGGCCCGTTGCTGCTTAGCTGAAATGCCAATACTTGCTCTGCGGTCATCCAAATATTACTTCCACCAATGGATATGCTGACAGGGATGAGACCACCTCCAGAGTTTGGTGACAACACATCGGCCAAACGGCCACCCCAACCCTTGGAAGCAAAGGCATTGGGGTTGGCTGTTTGATTGTGTGACTGCATGTCTGAATGTGAAAACAGCTGCTGTGGCAGCTCCACACTGCGATTGCGGTATTGCGACAAAGTGGTGGGCTGCGTCAATACACCCACATTGGCCATGATCGCCAGCCGTCGATCAGCAAAAGCATTGGCAGCGCTGCCATTGAACAAGCCCGCAAGTTTTGGCATCTGTGGTGCCAAACCCAGACTGCGACCCGATAAATTAAGTGCGTTCAAGGGCAGTACTGTGGCCATGTCAGTGGCCAAATTACCTCGGTCAGCAGCAT
>JBDKJU010000134.1:0-10362 GCA_039796435.1 Pseudomonadota bacterium
ACATTGAAATACAGGGTCGGGGCAATGTCCTTGAGGTTGCGCAGGGTTTCGCCAATCAAGGCGGCCACCGGTTTGCCATCATCGATGTAGAGTGTGCCGCCGTTGTAGAGCACGAGGCCGATGTTGTGGTTGCCTCCAAAGGTGTGGTTCCAGGGCAGCCAGTCCACCAGCACCGGTGTCTCTTCCATGAGCACGGGCATGGATTGGCGCATTTGCTGTTGATTGGCACACCACATCCGATGGGTGTTGATCACGCCCTTGGGGAGCTTGGTGGAGCCAGAGGTGAACAGGTATTTGACGGTGTGGTCGGCTGTGATGCTGGCGAAGGCAGTATCTACCTGGGAGGTGGCTGGGGTGCGGGAAAAATCAGCAAATGACCAAGCCTTGGCTTGGCAGGCAAAGGCACTCACCTGCACGAGCGGGATGCTGTTGCCAAACACCGCATCAATGGCGCGGGCGTAGCGCTCGTCTTGGGCAAACACCAGCTTGGGTTTTAAGGTGTTGGCAATGTGTTTTAGCTTGTCGTAGTCTTGCGAGAGCAGGCTGTAGGCAGTGGACACCGAGCAGTAGGGCACGCCCACGAGCATGGCGCCTAGGCTCATGAGCAGATGTTCAATGCTGTTTTCAGACAGCAGCACGATGGGGGTGTCTTTGCCAAGGCCCGTATTTAAGAGAGCCTGGCCAATGCTGCGGGCTTGCGCATACGCCTGCGCATAGCTTACTTGCACCCATTCGGTCTGCTCGTCGGGGTGGCCACGCGGGGCGCGGCGGGCAACCAAGGTGGCATCAGGCGTTGTCTCTGCCCAGTGTTTAAAGCGCTCCCCCATGTGCTGGGCGTAGGCATCCAAGGCCATGGCGGCGCGCACATACTGCACATCGTCTTGGTGCTCAACGATGACTTCGCTGACACCGAAATTCAGGGGGCGGTACAGACTATTACTCATGGCTGACTTTGGCGGCACGGCCTTCCAGAAACGCCTTGACCCGCGCTTTGGCTTCGGGTGCGCTCTGGGCAATGGCGGAAATGAGGCCTTCGGTGAAAAACCCATGATCTGCTGGCTGTTCGCTGATGCGGGGCAGGGCGTTGATCAGGGCGTAATTGGTCATGGGGGCATTTTCAGCCATGCGTCTGGCTAGGGCCTTGGCTTTTTCGAGTGGTTGAGCGTCTAGGTATTGGGCAAAGCCCAAGGGCACGGCCTCTGCGCCTTTGTACACGCGGCCGGTCAACATCATGTCGAGCATGCGGTGTGCGCCGATGAGTTTGGGAATGCGCACTGAGCCACCGCCACCGACAAAAATGCCACGCGAGCCTTCGGGCAGAGCATAAAAAGCCGACTCGTCCATCACCCGCACATGACAGCTGGAGGCAAGCTCCAGTCCACCACCCACACAGGCACCGTGGATGGCGGCCACCACGGGAATGCGGCCTTGTTCAATACTGCCCAGTATGCGGTGCCAAGAGCGCGAATGGTGCAAGCCCTCCACCGCGTCGCGTTCGGAAATTTCAGACAGGTCAAGACCGGCACAGAAATGTGCACCAGCGCCATGAATGACGGCTGCGCGGACACTGTGGGGCAACTTGGCAAAGCACTCATCAAGCTGTGCCATGACCCCATCTGAAAGCGCGTTGCGCTTGGCGGGGCGGTTTAAGGTGATGATGGCGATGTCACCATCTATTTCAAGCAGTAAGTCTTTGTACATCGTGGTATTTTAGGTGCTCAGAAGTTTGCCCAGCAAAGCATGCAACTGGGTTTGCTCTTTGAGGCTGAGAGGTTGTAAAACGGTGTCCTGATGGTCATGCACATGTGACTCCACTGCTTTTAATATCGCCTTGCCGCGAGCGGTCAAGGTCAGGCCAAAGGCGCGTGCATCTTCAGGTAATGGTTTGCGTTCAACAAGGCCGCGCGAATCAAACTCGGCAATGAGCTTGACCAAATTGGGCGCTTGCAAGGCCAAGGTTTTGCAAATGGCGCGGGCGGTAATCTTGGGGTTGTGATAAATGAGTGACAGCACGCTGAAGCCCACGGGCCGTATGCCCAGTTCACCAGCTGCTTCAAAATAAGAGGTTGAAAACAGCAAGCTGGCACGACGCAGCCGATAACCGTACAGTGACTGTAAGTAGCTATCGTCTACGTTTAGATTCGTCGTGCCAGCTTTTTTGCTCATTTTGTTTGCTTAATGCTTGGCCTTATTTCATGCACACAAAGCTGCTGGCATTTTCGATGTTGCCAGTGGCGTAGCGAGCCACCAAGGGGTAGGGGCAGAGCAGACGGGTGCGGGCAGCGTTCCACTCGGCAGGGTATTCGACATTGGCACCGCCGGCATTGCCTGCACCGCGACCGGTGGCGACAACGCTGTCAGGTGCCTGACCTTTCTCTACCCAATTCACCAGTGAAGAGAGCATGTCGAACTGATCGACTGCCGGACCGCCAGAGCAATGTCCCATGCTGGGCACCACGAAGAAGCGGGCGAACTGCTTGGCCACGTTCTGATTGTTGCCATTTAATGCATCATACCAAGTGGCGGTGTCGGCCGCTGAAAAGATCGGATCAGAGGCACCGTGGTAGACCATGACCTTGGCACCACGGTCACGCAGAGTCTTGAGATCGGCGGGATTGGGTGGGGTCATGAGCGACATGCCGCTTTCGGTGTAGGTGGTGTTGGTGGCGGACATTTGCGCCACCATAGGCTCTAACGGGTCAGTGGCTGGGTTGGCAATAAAGGCTGGTGGTACGCGGAACACCGTGCCTACTGCCAAGGGGTCAAGCGCCAGCGAGTTGACGAATTTCCAAGTCCCCCAGCCTGCGCCAGCGATGCCAGCGTCCCACCAGAATTTGTTGTACAGCATGGCGCCTGCGGAGGTGGTGAAGCCAGCGTATTGCCCTTTGACCACGGCTTTTTGCGCTGCCGTCAGGCACTTGCCGTCGCGGGTGCTGGTGCAGGTGGCCACATCGCTGTCAAAGTTGAATTTGGCTTGGCAAGCAGCCACGTCAGACACGATGCCATCCGTGGCGTCGTCCAGACCATCGCAGACCGCCAGAATGCGGCCGGCCACATAGCTGCGCTCGGCATTGGTGAAGGCGGTGGAGAGGTCGGGAATGGGGGATCCGTTGGCCACCACGGTGGCGCCAGCGGTAGCGAGCTTGTTGTACTGCTGTGCCCCCCAAAGATTGGCAATGGCGGCTTTAGGCAAGTTGTAGCCAGGTGCGCCAGCCAGGAAACCGTCGTATTGGTCGCCATAACGGGCCATGGCCACCATGGTGTGGCGACCACCGTTGGAACAGCCACCGATATAGGAGCGGTCAGCCGCGCGTCCATAAGCCGATTTGATCAGCTCTTTGGCCATGGGGGTGAGTTTGCCCACGGCTTGATAACCGTAGTCAAGGCGAGACTGGGCTTCAAAGCCAAAGGCGGTGGTCTGTGCGCCGGTGTGGCCAGCGTCAGAGCTGATCACGGCAAAGCCTTGCAGCAAAGCACCTGTCACCGGGCCACCACCGGTGTTGCCCATGGCGGTGACCACGGAGCCATCCAGGCCACCATTGCCTTGGTAATAAAAGCGGCCATTCCAGGCCTTAGGCATGCGCATCTCGTAGCCAATGGCATAGTCCTTGCCGTCCGAGCCAGTGCGTTTGTACATGCTGCCCTTGACCAGGCAGTGTTCGGGTATGTCTTTACCTGCGAGTTTTAAAGCACCGGCTGTGACCACTTCAGCACTGGCCACTGTGTTGTTGGCAAAAGTGAAGCGGGTGGTGAGATCGGCGCAGTTGACCAAGGTGCCGCTGCTGGCGGCGCTCAATTGCGGCAGGTTTAAGTTGGGCTCTGCGGCAACAGTGGGGTTGCTGCCATTGTCAGAGCCGCAGGCGGCGAGCAAAGCGGTGAGGCTGAGCGCCGTGGCGGTACGAAAGTGATACATGAATGTCTCCTAATGTGCTTGGTAATGCACCAAGATAGTTATATGTTATAACTAATTGTGTTTCCTGTCAAATGCTTTTTTTTGCATCGTGATGCCACAAAAAAGAGGTTCAGGCATGTTCAGCTGCCTGTAAACAGGACTCGGGGCGCCAGTCATACAGCCAAGCCACCGCATTGAAAAAGTGTTCCGGGCTGCGGCCGCGCCAGAGGCTGTTGCGCACCAAGCGCTCGACCCCCTTGGCATGATAGAGACGCCCCATTTCACGCACCGAGAGCACCACGCGGGCGGTGCGCGCCACCCTGGCTTTTTGGTAGAGATCAAAGCCCTGTTCGATGTTCATGGCAGACTTTTGCAGGGCATGGGCCAGGGTCACAGCATCTTCAATGGCCATGCAGGCACCTTGGGCGAGGTACTGCATCATCGGATGCGCCGCATCACCCAAGAGAGTGGCGTGGCCCTTGCTCCACTGCGCTATAGGCTCACGGTCGGCGGTGGCCCAACGGCGCCAGGAAGTGGGCAGGTTGAGCAATTGTCGTGGGCGAGCATGTATGCCCTCAAAGTAAGACAGGACTTCTTCCTGGCTGCCTTCTGACACGCGCCAAGTTTCTTGTTCGCGGCTGTGAAAAGTGACCACCAGATTGTATTGATCGCCGCTGCGCAAAGGGTAGTGCACCAAGTGGCAATTGGGGCCGGCCCAGACCACGGGCGCATTCCAGCGCAGATCTTCGGGCATGTCGGCCACCGGTACCACGGCGCGGTAGACCACATGTCCTGACACCCGCACCGGGTCACCCCACAGGTGGGCACGCACCACTGATTTCACTCCGTCACAGCCCACTAAGGCATCGGCCTCAAACACTCGCCCATCGTTGGCCAGCGCCCGCACACCGTGGGAGAGATTGATTTCGGAGATGGTGGTGGCGGTATGAAAATCAATGTTGGCAGTGGCGCGCACGGCATTGGTAATGGCCTCATGCAGATCTGCTCGGTGGGTGACTGCATAGGGGTTGCTAAAGCGGGTGCGGAACGCGTCGCCAACCGGAATGGCACCCACTTCACTACAGTCAATGGCGTCCATCATCACCATGCGCTCAGTAAACACCGAGGCTCGGCGCACCGCTTCGCCCACGCCCAGCCAGTCAAGAGCGGCAAAGGCATTGGGGGCAAGCTGTAGGCCAGCACCTATTTCACCTAATTGTGCAGCTTGCTCCAAGAGCGTGATGCGGCAACCGATTTTGGCCAACGCCAGTGCTGCCGACATGCCGCCGATGCCGCCGCCGATAATGAGAAAGTGGGGAGTGTTCATGAAGCTCATTTTGTCACCTGAGCTAAAGTTAAAATGGAAAAAAAGCAATTTATTTCATGAACACACAAAATTCTTTCGAAGCAGAATTGGCCGCACTCATGGTGCGCTGCCTGAATTTGGATCTCACGCCACAGGGCATTGACCCGGAAGCACCGATTTACGGTGAGGGCCTGGGTTTGGATTCCATTGACATCCTAGAGATTTCTCTGGCCATCGCCAAAGAATATGGCGTACAGATCAAGGCTGGCGATGCACAAAATATAGAGATCTTCAAATCTCTGCGTCACTTGGCTGTCTATGTCACGGAACAGCGCCGGCTACAAGGCAAATAAGGGCGGTGAAAAAAATTGTTCTGGTACTTGCGTTGGTGTTGCTGGCCGCTTATTTTTTGGCCATGCACCTGACCTTGACCAATGCAGCGCAGCACCATTTGGCTGTCCTGTTCGCAGTGGTGCCTTTGTTCGGGCTCGGGGCGGTTCAACTCTATGTGGCGATGCCTGCGCGGCGCTGGGCCGTCAGTAGTCTGCTGGTGTTGTTATTGTGCGCACTGTGGTGGACGCGTGCTGAATGGTGGCAGTGGCTGGTGGCCCAGACCGAGCGCGTGTATCTGTTACAACATGTGGGCAGCATGCTGTTTTTGGCTGGTTTTTTTGCCCACAGTTTCAAGCACCCAGAAGGCAATTGGGTGACACGTCTCGCCAGCATCATTCATCAAGGCCTGAGTGCAAAAGAGCGCGCCTACACACAAACAGTAGGCATTGCCTGGGTCATCTTGTTTGCAGCTTTGGCCTTGGCGTCGCTGATGCTCTATGTGTTCGACAGCAAGACCCTCTGGTCGGCTCTAGTGAATGTATTTACCTGGCCCATCGTGGGTCTGGCCTTTGTGCTGGAGTACGCTGTCCGCCGTTGGTATTTGCATGACACCAAGCACATCAGCTTGCAAGATACCCTCACCCGTGTGCACAAAGCCTGGAACGAGGGCCTGCGTTGAGCCACTCTTTCTTTGCGCAAGACACGGCCTGGGCCGAGCGGGTGTTGGCCTATGAGGCTGGTCAGGCGCTGACGGCGGGGGAACTGATGGCGGCCGCCTATGAGCTGGCGCAACGTCTGCCCAAGTCGGCTGCCGTGCTCAATCTTTGCGCTTCGCGGGTGGCCTTTTTGCTGGGTTTTGTTGCTGCCATGTGGCGTGAGCAAGTGACCTTGATGCCCTCCAGCCACAGTGCCGCCACACTTGACGCCTTACAAACGCAATACCCCGAGCTGTATGTGCTGAGCGATGATCTTGTGCACCATCGAGCCGAGATTGAATTGCCACATGTCGAGGTGGGCATGCCAAGCACCACCTTGGCGCACACACGGGATGCCAAACAGATCACCTTGCCGCAGATTGCCCCCGAGCGCATCGTGGCGCGCGTGTTCACTTCCGGTTCTACTGGCTTGCCCACGGGGCATGACAAACGTTTTGGCTTATTGCAATTCAATTCCGAGTCGCAGGCCATACGCCTGGGGTTTACCGGCACGGAACGGTTTTGCACCGTGGCCACTGTGCCCGTGCAGCACATGTATGGCTTTGAGTCGAGTTTTTTATTGCCGCTCATGAGTGGCCATGCCTTTGCCGCCGAGCGCCCTTTTTATCCAGCAGACATTGCGCGCGTGCTGGCTGAATGTCCAGAACCGCGTGTGCTGGTGACCACACCCGTGCATCTGCGCGTGATGTTGGAGTCACAGCAAAATTTCCCCCGCTTGGCTGCATTGATGTCGGCCACGGCGCCCTTGTCACCCGCTTTGGCGAGACAGGCAGAGAGTTTTTTTAATGCCCCCTTGTTTGAGATTTACGGTTGTACGGAAGCCGGGCAGTTGTCCACTCGCCGCAGCACCCACACCACCACTTGGGAGACCTATCGCGGCGTGGTGTTAAAGCAGCAAGGCGATGCGGTCTACGCCAGTGGGGGACATGTGGAGGGCAGCGTGGCGCTGGGAGATTATCTGCAACTGCACGATGAGACGCATTTCGAACTCCTGGGCCGGCACGAAGACATGATCAACATTGCCGGCAAGCGCAGCTCGCTTCCGTATTTGAATCATCATTTGCTGGCCGTAGAGGGCGTGCAGGATGGGGCTTTTTATCTTCCACCACATAGCGAGCGTTTGTGTGCCTTTGTGGTGTGCACTCAGAGACCACACGGGGCTGATGTGCAGAACAAAGATAAAGAGCAACTACTGCAGGCGCTAAGGAGCAGGCTGGATGCGGTGTTTTTGCCTCGCCCTCTTTATTTTGTCAATGACTTGCCTAGAAATGCCACGGGAAAGCTGACCCAGCAGGCCTTGCAGGCGCTGTACGCGAAATGCACAAACGCGTCTTGATTGCCGAAGACCACCCTTGCTTTGCAGGGCATTTTCCCGGGCACCCCATCGTGCCTGGGGTGTTGTTGCTGGATGAGGTAGTGGTCTTGGCCGAAAGTATGGGGCAGGTCAAAGGCATCACGCAAGCCAAATTTTTAGCGCCGGTTTTGCCCGGGCAAAGCGTGGATATTGATCTTGAGCCCAGTGGAAAATTCACTATGCGGGTGGCCGAGGTGTTGGTGGCCAGTGGCCAATTGCAGTTGACGCAGGCATCTGCAACCCCGGTGCTTGGGCATGCATAAAAAAACTGCCTGGCTGCGGCGTGAAGAGCGTGGCTCTGAGTTTTGGATGCGTTTTATTGTGCGCTTCGCCTTGCTTTGTGGCCGTGCACCCGCACGCTTTCTGTTGTATTTCATCACTTGGTTTTTTTATTTGCGTGCTCATGAAGCGCGGCAGGCGTCACGGCAGTTTCTCGGCATGGTGTTGGGTCGCCCCCCCAGTCTGCGTGAACGCTATCGCCATTTTTTTTACTTTGCCTCTTGTTTGTTGGACCGTGTGTTTTTTTTGAATGGGCGCATAGACCTGTTTGACGTGCGTTACCACGGTTTGGAGCATCTGGTGGACTGGCGTCTGTCAGGCAAGGGCGGGGTGGTGATGAGTGCGCATGTGGGCAGTTTTGACGCCATGCGTGCGGTGGGGCATCATGGCCCGGACATCAGCATGGGGGAAGTGGACATCGTCTTGGCCATGTACGCCGCGAACGCCAGCAAAATCATGCGTTTTCTCAATGCCATCAATCCCGCACTCAAAGCCGAAATAGTGGCTTTGGGGCAAGTGGACTCGATGTTGAAATTGTCCGAGCGGGCGCAAAATGGCGGGCTGATCGGCATGCTGGCGGACCGCACTTTAGACAATGTGGACAGTGCGCAGCTGCGCAGCAGTGTGTTTTTAGGCAAGGAGGCGCAATTCGCCATTGGCCCTTTTTTGATTGCCGCCATGCTGCGGGTGCCCACCTATTTCATGCTTGCCTGTTACGAAGGGGCGAATCGTTATCGCATAGAGGTGATTCCTTTGCTTGACTTCTCACAGGTGGACAGAACGCAAAGGCAGGCGGCCATCGAAGAGGCACATCAACGTTATGTCAGTCTGCTCGCCAAACAGGTGGCAGCAAGCCCATTTAACTGGTTTAATTTTTATGATTTCTGGACTTAAATTTGCATTTTTTTTTCTTGCAAGCACACCGCTACTGGCGTTTGACCTCACGGCCCTGATGCAGACTTTGGCGCAACCAAAATCTGGGCAAGTGCGCTTTGCAGAACTGAAAAAAATACAGTTGCTTGACGCACCTATCGAAGCACGCGGCTGGTTGTCAATTGAGCAAGGCGTGCTGGTCAAAGAAATAGAGTCTCCCATCAAGGAACGCTTGGAGATTGATCAGAAGGAAATACGCATCATCAGAGCCGACAAGACTCAGCGTCTGAGTTTAAGCGAGCGTCCGGAGGCCGAAGCCATGGTGGCGGGGCTGCGCGCAGTGCTCACCGGTGAGCAGGCATTGCTCATAAGGCACTATCAGGTCAAGTTAAGTGGTTCTGCCAGTAAATGGACTTTGCTGCTGACGCCCCAGTCGGATGCGGCTAAGCGCGTGCTGCGCTCTATACAATTTGTGGGCAGGGACAAAGTGATTGAGCACATCAACACCACCATGAGCAATGGTGACCAAACGCACACCAGCCTGCTTCAATAAAGCAGTTGCTTACCCCACCACTCGCTCTGTCACACAACACACAATACATAATACATAAGCCCACACCATGCTAGGCCTAGGAATCAATCATCAGAAACTGAAGTTTTTTATATTCTCTCTCACCTTTTTAGTGAGCACACTGCTTTTTGCCGCCGACAACAGCGAAGTGCATAAAACCGAGCGCTTGATGTATTTTGTGTTGCTGCAGTTGATCGTGATTATTCTGGCTGGCAGGCTGGGTGGCTTGCTGGCCAAGCGCACCGGGCAGAACGCTGCCGTGGGCGAAATCATCATGGGCATCTTGCTTGGCCCTTCCTTGCTGGGGCTGCTATTGCCTGGTTTTTTTCACTATGTGTTTCGCTCGGCCCCACCCGAACCTCTGGCCATCCTCTCGCAAATTGGTTTGCTTTTGCTGATGTTTCAGATTGGGCTGGAGTTTAATTTCTCGCATCTACAGGCGGTGCACTATCGTAAGAGTGTGCTGTGGGTGAGTATGGCCAGTTTGCTGTGTCCCTTTGCCACCGGCTTTGTGGTGGGCTATTACGGGGCCACGCAGCTAAGTCCAGGAGTGAATGCCTTGCATTCAGGCTTGTTTGTGGCCACGGCTTTTTCCATCACCGCGTTGCCGATTTTGGGGCGCATCCTCATGGACCTGGGCATGACCAATCACCCCATAGGCGTGATTGCGATCAGCTCGGCAGCCATTAACGATGTGGTGGGTTGGGTGTTGCTGGCGGTGGTCACCGCTCTGACCACTGCCAAATTTTCCGCCGCAAGTTTCGCTTTTACCTTGGTGCTAATTGCAACATTCTTTATTGCCTCGTGGTATGTGGTCAGGCCGCTGGCGCACCAGGCCTTGAACCTGATTGAGAAAAAATCTGGAACAGAGTTCTCCGACTTGTCCTTGGGCTTCTTGCTGAGCCTGATTTTTTTAGCAGGCCTGTGCACTTATCTCTTAGGTATTTTTGCCATTTTTGGTGGCTTCATGATGGGCGTAATCTTGCACGACCGCGAGCCTCTGGTGCGAGCCTGGCGTGAGCGCATGGGGCAGTTTGT
>JBDKJU010000135.1:0-7098 GCA_039796435.1 Pseudomonadota bacterium
GCCACCAAGGTCGCTGGCGCCAAAGCCATTGTCGTGCTCGGCCACAGTGAGTGCGGGGCAATCAAGGGCGCGGTAGACAATGTCAAAATGGGCAACCTCACCGCCACCCTCGCCAACATTCGTCCTTCGGTAGACAAGGTGGGCAGCAGCATGGGCGAGGTCAATTCAAAAAATAAAAAATTGGTGCAAAAAGTGGCCGATCAAAACGCGGTGGATGCCGCCGCAAAAATACTGGCACAAAGCGAGGTGTTGCGCACCTTGGTCAATGAGAAAAAATTGTCCGTGGTCGCCGCCATGCACGACATCAGCAGCGGCAAGATTTCTTGGCTATGAAGCCACAAAATTATCCCTATTTAACTAAGCTTAGCGAGGCTTAGGTTCAAACCAACGCAGGTACAAAGCAGGCAAGACCAGCAGAGTCAGCATGGTAGCGGTCACCAGCCCGCCAATCACCACCAACGCCAGTGGCCGCTGCGTTTCTGCGCCTATGTCACTGGAGATAGCCATGGGCAACAAACCCAAGGCCGCCAACATGGCGGTCATCAACACCGTGCGCAGCCTTTGCAAAGAGCCTTGTATCACTGCCGTGCGCACGCTCTTGCCCTGAGCCTGTAACTGCTTGAACCCGGTCAGCATCACCACGCCATTAAGCACTGCTTGCCCAGACAGAGCGATGAACCCGATCGCGGCAGACACAGAGAGATTGATATTGAAAAGCCACAAAGTGATAATGCCGCCGATCAAGGCCAAGGGCACATTCAAAATAATGAGCAAAGCCATTTTGAGTGATTTGAAGGCATCAAACAACAAGACAAAAATAAGCAAAAACGACAGAGGCACCACCACCGACAAGCGCTTCATGGCACGCTCCTGATTTTCAAATTCACCCGACCAGGCCAGCTGATAGCCTTCGGGAATCTTGACGTTTTTGGCCACCCTCGCCTGCATGTCGGCGACCACCGAACCCATGTCGCGGTCTTTGATGAAAATCCCGATCGCCATCAAACGCCGACCGGCTTCACGCGCAATGTCCATGGTGCCCGAGGTTTGCTTGAGCTTGGCCACGCTGTCCAGACGCACACTGCCCCCATCAGGAGTGGTGAGCAAAATGGCGCCGAGCTCCGACAAGGCACGCTTGATTTCCGGCAAGCGAATGGCCACGGCAAACTTGCGCTCTCCCTCCCATAAAAGCGTAATGGGCTTACCGCCCAAAGCCGTCTCGATCACATCCTGTATGTCTTGCACATTCAGACCCACACGGGCAGCCTGTTGGCGGTCGATATCGATCAAGATCTGCGGCACTTCACCTGCGCGGTCAATCTCTGCCCGATACACGCCACGCACTTGCTTGATTTCCTGCTCGATCTGTTCAGTGGTTTTTTTCAGTTGAACCAAATCATCACCCGCGAGCTTGATCACAATCTGCCCGTCGATCTGCGAGATTGACTCTAGCACGTTGTCACGTATGGGCTGTGAGAAGGTGGGCTCCATGCCCGGAATGGCGGACACCGCCCTATCCATTTCCTCAATAATGCGCGCTTTGTCATGGCCTTTGCGCCACTCGTGTTCAGGTTTCAACTCAACAAAAACTTCCGCCATGCTGATGGTCTTGGGGTCTGTGCCATCTTCTGGCTGCCCTGCCTTGGACACGGTGGTATTGACCTCTGGCACAGACTTTAATGCACGCCGCACCTGGCTTAATGTTTGCGTGGCCTGTTCATTACTGATGCTCGAAGGCAGGCGTAAATTCACCCAGATGCTGCCCTCGTCAAGCTCTGGTAAAAACTCCGAGCCCAAACGACTGCCCACCCCCAATGCCACAAGAAACGACATGAGGGCAATCAGCAAAATGGGGCGAGGGTGGTTCAGCGACCACTTCAATAATGGTGCATAAATATTTTTACAGCCACGCACCAGGCGGTTATCACTGTGCGGCAATTTCTTGCGCAGCATAAAGTAAGCAAGCAAAGGCACCAGGGTCAAAGAGAAGATCAGGGCGCCAATCAGGGCCGAGGTAACCGACAAGGCCATGGGCTGAAAGATGCGACCCTCATGGCGCTGCAGAGCAAAGATGGGGACGTGTGCCGCAATGATGATGAGCATGGAAAACAGCGTAGGGCGACCCACTTCATCTGCCGCCGCCGCGATCACAGAGCGCCGCTCTGCCTCGTTCATGTCCTCACCGCGTTCTGACAAACGATGCATGATGTTCTCTATCACGATCACCGCTCCGTCCACGATAATGCCAAAATCCATGGCCCCCAGACTGAGTAAATTCGCCGGCACGCCCATGATTTTCAGCCCCATGAAGGTACTCATCAAGGCCAGAGGAATCAGCACCACCACTGCCAGGCTGGCACGCAAATTAGACAAAAACAGATACAACACGATAGCCACCAATGTGGCCCCCTCGACCAGATTTTTAAATACCGTGGTCAGGGTTTTATTCATCAACCAGGTGCGGTCGTAATAGGGAATTATCTCCACGCCTTTGGGCAAGTGCCGTGCATTGATTTCGCTGATTTTTTCTTTGGCGCTTTTCAACACCACGCTGGGATTTTCGCCCTTACGCATGATAATGATGCCAGTGACGACATCGTCGTCTAAGTCCTGCCCCACTGTTCCTAAGCGTGGCACCGCCCCGATTTTGACCTCGGCCAAGTCACGCACCAGTATGGCCGTGCTGTTGCGCGAGGCCACCACGATGCGGCCGATATCATCGGCAATGGTCAATAAGCCCAGGCCACGGATAGCGAACTGTTGTGCTCCTTGTGCGATATAGCTGCCACCGGCGTTGCTGTTGCCCCGCCCAATAGCATCTTGTAATTGTTGCAATGAAACTTTGGCAGCGCGCAGCTTTTCCAAATCAGGCTGCACCTCGTACTGCTTGATGTACCCACCCATAGTCACCACATCGGCCACACCGGGCACTTGGCGCAATTGTTTTTCCACCACCCAGTCTTGCAAAGTTCGCAACTCTGTAGAAGTCTTGCCATCGCCCTTCAAGCGGAAACGCATGACCTCCCCTACGGGGGTGGCGTTGGGCGCAATATTGGCTTCGACTCCCGGAGGCAGTTCAACCCCACGCAAACGTTCTGCGACTTGCTGGCGCACCTCCAGAACCTTGGCAGCATCATCGTAGGTGATGACGGTAAAAGAGAGGCCAAACTGCGTGTGCGAAAACAGGCGCAAAGAATTGGGCAAACCAGACAGTGCCGTTTCAATGGGCAGGCTGACCTGTTTTTCGACCTCTTCCGCCGCACGGCCAGGATACAAGGCGATCACGGTCACCTGGGTATCAGTCACATCTGGAAAGGCCTCAACCGATAGATTATTAAAAGCCACTCCCCCAGCCACAGCAAACAGCACCGTCAAAAGTAAAACAATGAGTGGCTGGGCCAAAGAGTACTCAATCAGGCGACGCATCAATTACCTTCTTTTTTCTGTGCCATCAGACGAGCCAGCAACAACACATTGTCGTTCACCACTTGTTCACCAACAGCCAGACCATTGACAATTTGCACATGCTTGCTGTCCACTGCCCCCAAGATCACCGGCTTTTGCACAAACACCCCGGGCACCCTCTGCACAAACACACTGCTCACATTGTTGCCAAACACCACCGCCGTGGCCGGCACAAACACCCCCTCGGCTTTGGGCAAGGCAAAGCTCACCTGCGTAAGCATTTCAGCCTTGAGTTGGCGTTCAGGATTAGCAATTTGACCGCGCACTTTCAAAAAACGGGTGACGGGGTCAATCTGGTCTGACACGCTGAGAATGCTGCCATCAAAACTTTTGCCAGGCAGACTCGCCGAGCGCAGAGTGAAGGGCATGCCCACCTTGAGTGCGCTGGCATTTTTTTCAGGCAAATCGATTGCCACCCATAAAGACGTGGGGTCTGAAATCACGAACATGGCGGGGCTCTGCGGGCCGTATTGTTCCGGCCTGAGCTCTTGCCCCGGATTGGCATTGCGTTCCACCACCACCCCTGCGAGCTGGCTTTTTATTGACAACTCCTTGCCTGCCCCATACAGCATCACCTTGCTGCTGGCGCGCGACTGCTCTGCCTGCGCGCGCTCATTCTCGGCCTGCGCTTGTTCCAGGTCTTTGCGGGCAATGATGCCCAACTCCAGCAAACTTTGTTGCCTGGCCAATTGCTGCTTGTTCAGATGCAGGTCGGCATTGGCCTTGGCAAGCTCGGCCTGTACCTGCCCAAGGTCTGGCGAGGTCAGGCTGGCCAAGGTTTGACCCGGCTTCACCGTTTGCCCCACATCCACATTGAGCGTGGCAATCCGCCCTGCCAGCGCCGGATAGACACGCTGCGTGCGCGTCTCATTCCACACCAGACGGGCGGGCAACTCCAGACTGCTGTCGCTCCCGCCTCTGGCTTCGGTAATGCCCAGCAAGACGAGCTGTGGGTGGCCTGCAGGAAAGCGCAACTGCTCTCCCTGCACAATGGGCTCGGGGGGGCGCACAGCCTTGGTGTTTGCCGTCTCCTGCTGGCAAGCGCTCATCAACACACACAAAAATAACAATGTTTTTTTCATTTATTTCCTGGCTGTTTTAGTGGTAAAACGCAGATGCGCCAGGGCATCAAGTTTGGCCAGTTCGGCCTGTGTATTCAAAGTGTCCAATGCCAAAGTCCGCAACTGCCTTTTGGTCTCCAGAAGTTCGGTCAGGGCGATACCGCCCAGACGATAGGCCTGTTCGGCGATGCGCACCACCTGTTCCTGCGCCGGCATGATGAGCGTTTGATAACGTGACAATTTAGCGGCCAAGGCGCTGCGCTCTTGTTCGTACTTAATCTTCTCTAGCGTAGCCAGATGCACCTGCCGGTCGCGCATGATCTGTGCCTGTGTCTTCAGTGCCTGTGCACGTGCAATTTCACCTTCTTGTTGATACCCCCCCAGCCATTTCAGACCCTGCAGCGGCATGGACACCCGCAACTCGATCAAGGCTTTTGAATTGCCCGGGAAATGGTCATACGACACGCCATAACTGATGTCGGCTAGTTTTTGTGCTTCGGCCACCGCCACACCACTGTCGCTCGCCTGCACACGGGCATGCGCAGCCCGAATATCGGGGCGTTCTTGCAGGTGATAGCCCTCGCCAGCAACCGCCGTGCTCGCCCAGCTTTGCTCCGCCACCCACGAGGCCGGGCACGCCACCGCATTAATGATTGCGCTTAAGGCCACGCTGGCACGCTCTATCTCCAGATCTGCTTGCGTCACATCGACAAGAGCTTTCTGGTACTCGATATCGGCACGGGCGGCATCCTGCGCCGAAATATCCCCGAGCTTCAGGCGGCTGTTGTTAAGGTCTGCAAAAGCCTTGGCACTGTCAGCGAGCAGACTTAACTGCGTGCGCCGCGCCTGGGCGGCGGCAAGATCAAAATAGGCGGCCGTGGCATTCATCTCCTGCGTGACGCCACTGTCCTCACGATCAAACTCCGCCGCCTTAATCAAATCTTCCGCATTCTGGGTGCGCAGGGCGCGTTTATTGCCGCGCTCATAAGTCATGTCCAGACCGACGCCCTTGTCGATACGCTTGTTAAGAGGACTTCCCGGGCCAAGGCCATTATGCAGGTCCATACTGCCCGATTTCAGGCTCACATTGGGGTAGGGTGCGCGGTCGGCGGCCAGCTTGTCGGCACTCGCCAGGGCCACGGCATTTTGTGCCAAAAGGGTTTCGTGGCTGCGCACGATATAGGCAGTCAATTCATTTTTCTGCAGCAGTTTTGGGACACAGACACTGGCCTTGCAGGCAAACATCATGCCCATCAGGCAAGACACAAAAACACACTTTATCATCATTTTTGCTTTATACGAACGACTGACTGACTAGAAGCTGACCAAAAGCCTGATGACAAAAACGCTTGTCTGAGCCTACAATCTGTGCATGAAATTCCTCATCATCGAAGATGATGCTACCTTGCGGCAAATGATGGCTTTGAGCCTGCAAGCCGCTGGCCACAAGGTCGATATTGCCGCGCACGCCAGCGAGGCCGACACGCTGTGGCGCACGCAAACCTACGACGCCATTGCGCTGGATCTGAACCTGCCTGCCGACGGCCGTTCGCCACAGACCACCAATGCACTCGGCCTGCTGCGCCGCGCTCGGCAGCAAGGAAATAAAACCCCCGTGCTGGTGGTCACCGCGCGCAACCGCGTGGATGAACGGATAGAGGGCCTGGAGGCTGGTGCGGACGATTATCTGGGCAAGCCCTTCGATCTGGCCGAGCTGGAAGTGCGTCTGCGCGTACTCATGCGCCGTGCCCAGTTAGGCAGTGAGCAAGAGCAGATTGGGGGCCTGCGTTTGCACCGCACAGAAAATCGTTTTTACCTCGATACAGTCGTGTTTGATCTGCCCGCGCGTGAACATGAAGTCCTGTTTGAATTGATGAACAAGCCAGGAAAGGTGGTCAGCAAAAAAACCCTTGCCGACAAGCTTTCCACCTGGGATGAGTACCTCGGCGACAACGCCCTTGAGGCCTTTGTTTCACGTCTGCGCAAAAAGCTGGCCGGCAGCGGCGCGCGTATCCGCACCTTGCGTGGTCTGGGCTACGTGCTCGAGGTCGAGACAGACAGCGCACCGACATGAGCAAACCCAGCCTGCGTGCACGCCTGCTCCTGCATGTGCTCCTGCCATTGTTATTGACTTGGGGCTTGGGCATGGCCGTGGTGTTCGTATTGGCGCAACATTTTGTGGGCAAAGCCTATGACCGAGCTCTGCTTGATGATGCGTATTTTCTGGCCAGTAACATCACCTTGGAAGCAGATGCCTTGCAATTAAAACTAAGCAGCTCTGATTTGCGTAATCTATTATTCGACCAGAGCGAGCACATCTACTTTGCGGTTTATGCCCTGTATGATGAAAACACCACGGCACTGATTGCCGGTCATGCGCGGCTGACTTTTCCGCGCGAATTTGATGCGCAAAATCAGGTGGTATTTGATAACCCCATGGTGGACGGACAGCCTGCACGCCGCGTGGCCTTGTACCGGGATGCCCCGAGGCCCCATGTGTTGATGGTGGCACAAACTGCCCGTGCGCGCGATAATTTATTGAATCAAAGCATCAAGTGGTCACTGCTGCCCC
>JBDKJU010000136.1:0-3598 GCA_039796435.1 Pseudomonadota bacterium
CGTGAGCACGCTATGCTGCGAACACGGCATGAGCGGCACCAGTCACTACATTTGGCGCACCAAGTTTGGCACCATGGACGCAAGTGTAATTAATCGTCTGAAAAAGCCAGCGCGAAACAACACAAGGCATCAGCATACAGCGCTGCTGTCAACTGTTTGGTGTGAGTCAGACTTGTTACCGCTACGCGGCACAGAACACGATACAAACAAAATCATTGCTGACAGTTTGATCGCCCTGTCCCTATGCCCCCGCACATGGGGCTCTGGACTGATGCTCCTGCACGAATGGGGCTGATCGTACAACCATGCCAAGCCTATCTAGACAGCAATCCTTAATCCTCTACTTTGCGCTGTTGTTAAAAATGGGGGGATTACCCTCGGCCTGTGCCGCCATTTGCTACGGAGGAGACTTCTTTTATGCGTTCATGTCCTGCACCATAACTGTAGGTGAGGGTGTTGGTTTGGCCATTGAGGGTGGCGGAGAGGGTGTGGCCATCAAGGGCTTGGGTGCCGTATTGCCAGTGGACTTTGAAGTTGGTTTGGGTCTTGGTCTTATGATCTTTGCCCTATGTTCCGCACCCCGTAGCCATACCATTATGTGTCCTTTACAACCATCAGCTGTGCCATTTGCCAGGGTTGCTCAATAATCCTATATGTGAGCTTGTTTTTCTCGCAGTATCGAAGGACAAGCGACAGCACAGCGGATTTTTCACTGGGCAGTAATTCGTTTTGCAATGTGCCATCACGATTGACGCGCTCCATGGTGTAGGGATGTAAAATCTATTTATTCCCGGTACGAGTGCGCTCTCAAACCCAATAGTATATGTTTCCTGCCCAATTTCAACGTAGAGCGCATATCTATGACAGAGACGCACCGTACCTTCAGGAAATTTGATACGTGATTTAATGAATCCAAAAAACATAAATTGCCCTATTTTCGTAGTATGTATGGAACGCCCCGAGCCCGCAAAATTGGTTCTTCAATTGTAGTCCACACCCGACCTTCGAGTCTGATCACGGCTTGCGCTGTACCGGTCAGGCAGAGCATGACATTCAATGCATGAACACCTACCTGAACAGCAATCATCTACCCTCTATGCTGAATTTTTTTATCCCCATCCACTAAATTTGTATTGCGACCCATGATAGATTACGAGCAATTATTAGAAACGAAATATACAGCTTTCAAATTGAAACACCCGTGCATATTGGACATAGGTGCACACACCGGACGGCATACATTGCCTTTTATACGCTTGCTAGACACGCAATTCCCCTTAGAAACCATATCTAAAAAAAATGTCTACGCTTTTGAGCCATTACCACACATCCGTCAAACACTACAGACCAATATCGCCAAGCAACAGTCTAAGGTAACTTGTACGGTATTGCCTTATGCATTGTCTAATCAAAACGGTGAGACGGCGTTTCTCCACGCCCTTGAGGCCCCTGAAGAATCCGGGTTGAAAGCCCGGCATTTCTATAACATTGAAACTCGCCTGCTTGAAGTGACCGTTGAACGCAAGAAACTCGATGACCTTGAATTACCTCCAATTGGTCTGATCAAGATGGATGTAGAGGGCGCAGAGCTATGGGTGTTACAGGGAGCATCAGAAACCATTAAACGTGATCGCCCCATTGTTTGCTTCGAGTGTGGGGCAGGCTCATACCTTGGTTATCATGACAGCCCAGAAAGCATGTTCGATTTTTTTACTGACCTTGGGTACCGCATCGAATCAGTGACTGGCATAGCAATGTGCTCTTCACAGCAATTTCGTGAAGCCACTCACGAGCAAGAGTTTTGGGACTATATAGCCCTGCCTGATACGTCACAGTGAAAGCATTAAGCTGAGTTGCTAAACGCAACCTCAACCTCATTCACGACTTCAACCGCGAACTCTTATGTACAGAGATTGACTGCTCGCTGCCAGCGTGCGAGTGACCAGAGCATTAGAGCAGATTGACCTGCCCGCCTTGAATACTCTCTGCACTGTGGCACCTGGCTGAGGAGCAAAGGCAGTTTTAGTGAATTGACGTTGTGAAAATTGCTACAAATCAACAAGACAATAAATCGATAAAAATCTTGGTTTTTTTCACGCCTGCTCAGCCCTAAGATTTCATTTTTTATCAGCCTTCACCGGCTCGACATACGGAAATCTGGCCCTGGCCTTTACGCTGGTGGGGCCGGCGCTGCCCGAGCCTCTGATGAAGCGCGTGCTTTCGTCTACAAATGGTTGATAGGCCCAATTGTTTTTCTGCCCCAAGGCCGCTAAAAACAAGCGTTCTTTTTGACTGCTCAGTATGCGTTCGTGCATTGTTTTTGGGTCCCAGTCGCTGGTGAGTCGGGCATATAAGTCAGCAAGCAAAGTCTGATACTCCGCTTTTTCCGCCAGGTTCACCAACTCCAAAGGGTCATGCAAAAGATCAAACAAAAGCGGGGGCAGTCCGTGGGTGATGATGAGCTTGTGGCGCTCGGTGCGCAACATGCGCGACGGGGCACATACCCCTTCTGAGCTGTACTCGGCAATGACCTGCGCATCGGGTCGCTGTTCGCCGCGCAACAAAGGCAAGAGGCTTTGACCATGCACTTTGCCCACCAAGGTGTCGGCCAGGGTTTGCCCAGACAGTTCAATCAAACTGGGCAATACATCAACGAGACTCATCGGCGTGTCGATGCGCTTGGGTGACTCAAACGCAGCTGCTGGCGCCAGCTCTTTGGGTAGGCGCAGCATGAACGGCACGCGCACCGATTGTTCATAAAAAGTCTGCTTGAACCACATGCCACGTTCACCCAACATCTCGCCGTGGTCACCGCAGAACAACACGATGGTGTCTTTATCAAGACCGGTGTCGTGCAGTGCCGAGAGCACACGCCCAATCAATGCATCGGTGTATGAGACCATGGCGTAATAGGCATGCCGAGCGTGCTGCACCTGTGCTGAGTTCACAGTGTAAAGATTTTGCGCATGCGCGATGTAGAGCCACTGACTGTGGGGGTCGAGAGATTCATAGGGAATCTCGGGTACCTGCGGCAGCGGAATATCAGCGGTGTTGTATAAATCCCAATAACGCTGAGGCGCAACAAAGGGCGGGTGCGGATGCGTGTAAGACACGGTTAAAAAAAACGCTTGCTTTTCGGCCTCAGGTCGACGCGCCAGATCATACAAACATTGCTCGGCCTTGTAGGCGACTTCTTCATCGTAGTCTATTTGCAGACTGCGCACACAGGGCCCGGCCTCAAGCACGGGGCGCATGCTCACGCCCGTGGGCCGATGCTCCGGGCCTTTCAACCAGTCGGGGGTCCAGGCAAAATCGGCAGGGTAAATATCGGTGGTGAGCCGTTCTTCATAACCATGTAATTGGTCGGCCCCAATGAAATGCATTTTGCCTGCGAGAATGGTGCGGTAGCCTGCATGCCGTAAATAATGTGCAAGCGTGGGGATAGAAGAAGGAAACTCACTGGCATTGTCATATGCGCCAATGCTGTGCGGCAAGCGTCCAGACAACATCGAGAAACGCGAAGGGGCACAGATTGGAAAATTGCAATACGCCGCCTCAAACACCGTAGATTGTTCCGCCAAGCGCTGAATATGGGGCG
>JBDKJU010000137.1:0-3085 GCA_039796435.1 Pseudomonadota bacterium
ACCAAAGGCAGCACCACGAGCACAAAGCCCACAATGCACAGTAAGCCAATAGCGATGCACAGAACCGCCCCCACGGCTCTAGGAATGCGCCACTGCGCAAAGTGGTCGACCGCTGGATGCACGAAGTAGGCAAGCAAGGCACCCAGCAAAAAAGGTGTCAACATGGGGGAGAGTAAATAGAACAAGCCCCCCAGTATGATCATGGTGGGGGCCAGAAATTTGGCCATGCGTGTCCAGTCGATCTGTGCAATGGCCTCTTCTGTCGAGGTTTCTAGTGGGGTGTTCATCGTAAAATGTGGTGTTGATTGATAGTTTAGGCCATGCCCCAAGATAATTCTGCAGAAAAACTTTCCTACCGCGCCGCGGGCGTAGACATAGAAGCAGGTGACGCGCTCGTGGAGCGCATTAAACCTTTTGCCAAAAAAACCATGCGTCCAGAAGTGATGGCGGGTATTGGCGGGTTTGGTGCCTTGATGAGTTTGCCGACGCGCTATAAAAATCCGGTGCTGGTGTCGGGCACAGATGGGGTGGGCACTAAGCTCAAGCTGGCGTTTGCCACGGGCAAGCACGACACGATTGGCATTGATCTGGTGGCCATGAGTGTCAACGATATTTTGGTGCAAGGGGCAGAGCCCTTGTTTTTTCTTGACTACTATGTGTGTGAGCGTCTAGAGGTAGATGTTGCGGCCGATGTTATCAAGGGCATTGCACAGGGCTGTGAGCAGGCCGGCTGCGCCTTGATCGGCGGTGAAACTGCCGAGCATCCAAATGCCTTTATTCCTCACGAGTATGATCTGGCCGGTTTTGCCGTGGGCGTGGTGGAACGCGATCAGGCTCTTGATGGGCGTAAGCTTGCGCCCGGCGATGTGCTGTTGGGGCTGGCCTCAAGTGGCCCACATTCGAATGGCTACAGCCTGATTCGCAAAATCATAGAGCGCAGCGGGGCCGATCTGTTAAAGCCCCTGCCGGCAGTGGATGCGAGCAAATCTTTGGGTGAGGCATTGCTCACGCCGACACGCATTTATGTGAAAAATATTTTGGCCTTGCGTGAAAAAATGCCCATACACGCCATGGCCCACATCACTGGCGGGGGCATTACCGAAAACACCCACCGCATGTTTCCTGAGCATTTGGTGGCGCAAATCCATGCGGCCAGTTTGCCCAAGACCGCGGTGTTTGAGTGGTTAAAGCAAGTGGGCGGCCTTGTGCAGGAGGAGATGTGGAAGACTTTCAACTGCGGCATTGGTTTTATTCTGGCTGTGCCGGGAGAGTATGCCGAGCAGGCCAAAACCTTCTTGAGCCAAGCAGGCGAGAGTGTGTTTGATATCGGAGTCGTGCGAACCCGCCACGGCGACGAGCCGCAAACGCAGATTAAATAATATGCCCAAACTTGCTGTGCTTATTTCGGGCCGAGGCAGTAACCTAGGCGCCTTGATCGCCGCACAGCAGGCAGGCGTGCTGGGCGGGGTCATTGCCTTGGTGGTGTCAAACAAGGCAGAGGCCGGGGGTTTGAAGTTGGCACAAAAAGCGGGTATCAGAACAGAGGTGCTGGAGCATAAAAATTTCTCTAGCCGCGAGCTCTTTGATGCCACCTTGATAGAGTTGCTCGATGCCAACCGCATTGATACCGTGATTTTGGCTGGTTTTATGCGCATTCTCAGCCCCGACTTTGTGGCGCATTTTCCCGATCAGCTGATCAACATCCACCCCTCGCTTTTGCCTGCATTTCCAGGGCTGCACACGCACACCGCTGCTCTTGACGCTGGTTGTCAGTTTCATGGCTGCAGCGTGCACTACGTGACAGCCGAGCTAGACCAAGGCCCCATCATCGCGCAGGCTGTGGTGCCGGTGCTGCCCGAAGACACCCCCGAGGCATTGGCGGCGCGAGTGTTGTTGGAAGAGCACCGCATTTTTCCGCAGGCTGTGCGCTGGCATTGCGAAGGCAAGCTGCGCATTGTCGGCATGCGGGTGCATGTTGGTGAATAAGCGACTGTGCTGGGCTCTTGCCCTGTCGGTGTTGGTGCACTTGGTGTTGGCACTGTTCATCACCGTTGAACCACCAGAGCCGCCCGAGGCCCCCAAACTCACTGCCCGTTTTGAGGCTCTGCCACCCCCGCCCAGCGCGGGGGCCAAGCCGCCCAAGGCGGTTAAAAAAACAACCACAAAACCGGTGTTGGTGACTTCAGCCGCGCCGGTGGCGTATTTGCCAGAACCGGAGCCAGCAGATGCTGAAGAGGTTTTGCTGGCGGTAGCGCCCTTGGAAAAACTTGAAAAAAAAGATTCTTCGGCACCGACGGTTGCGCCAGAAAAGCCGGTCGAGACACAGGCACTGGCGCAGACTGTAGCCGAGCCTGAAAAAATGCCAGAGCCCAAACCCAAGACTCGTCAGGAGACTTTGCCACGGGTGATCGATTTGCAGTACAGCGCTGGCCTGAGCAAAAACGGCAGTTACCCCATGACAGTGGGCAATCTGACCTTGCGCTTTACTCATGAAGCAGGTCGTTATGAGCTGTCGACAGTGGGGCGTGCGCGCGGATTTTTCGCCATCATGTACCCGGGGGCTTTGAAGATGATCAGCCGTGGCACGATTACTGAAAAAGGCATACGCCCGGATAAATTCACGCTTGAACGCAATGACCCCAGCAAGACTCGACACGTGGTGTTTGATTGGGAAAAAAAATTGGTCACCATTCGTGACAAAGAGCCAGTGCCCATAAGCGAACCGACTTTTGATGCGCTCACTTTCATCATTCAGTTTTACTTCAGCATGCCCAATCACGTCAAGGGTGAGCCTGTGACCTTGCAAGTGGCGAGCCCCACACGTTTAGATGAGTACACCCTCAAACGTGAAGAGGAGGTGAGCCTGCAAACTCCCTTGGGGGAAATTCACACCGAGCGCTGGCTAGGCACGCGCAAGACCGCCATCGGACAGGCAGAGTTTTGGCTTGCCCCCAAGTGGCACTACATTCCATTCAAAGTCGCCCTCACCAGTGAGCACGGCGACACCGCAGTATTTAGCCTCGAAACCGTGGCGGCAGAAGACAACTCATGAAACCCAGATCATCCAGATCAAACAGTGAAGAAC
>JBDKJU010000138.1:0-5355 GCA_039796435.1 Pseudomonadota bacterium
TCGCTGTACATGTTCACCTACTTCACCGACCGCGACGGCAAATACCAACTCAAGTGCATGGCCGAGTCAGGCTTTGACCCATTGGCGCGCACTTGCCGCTTCATGCTCACCGAAGAGGCCCACCACATGTTCGTGGGCGATACCGGCATTGGCCGCGTGGTCAAGCGCACACTCGAAGTGATGAACGAGCTCAAGACCGACAACCCTGCTGCTTTGCGTGCCGCTGGCGTGGTGGATTTGCCCACCATTCAAAAATACATCAACTTCTGGTTCAGCTCCTCGCTTGATTTATTTGGCGCTGAAAACTCCTCAAACGCCGCCTCAACCTTCGCCAACGGCATCAAAGGTCGCCCCGATGAAGGCAGCTTTGCCGACCACTTGGAAAAAGACAGCAGCTTTAAACTCGACACCCCCAATGGCGAGGAAGATGTGCCCATGCGCAATGCCATGAACGAAGTGGTGCGCGGTGGCTATGTGAAGGATTGCGAGACTGGCTTCAAGCGCTGGAACCGCATGATCGAGCGCGCCGGCTGGCAGTTTGAATTGCGCCTGCCCTCCACGCGTTTCCGTCGTGGCATCGGCGCTTGGGCAGGAGTGCCTGTTGACCCACAGGGCAATCGCGTCAGCCTCGATGTCTTTACCGCCCATCAATCACAGTGGCTCCCCACGGCCGAAGACAAAACCTTCGTCAAGTCGCTCATGCAAGGTGTGGTCGAACCTGGCAAGATGGCCGGCTGGGTAGCCGCCCCTGACCGTGGCATCAACAACAATCCGGTAGAGTACGAGTACGTCAAGCTGCAATAAATGCAACACGCGCAATGCGTGCAATACCTGCAATAAGCGTCACAGTATTAACTGCCACGATAGGTGGAATAAGACCATGGGCTGCACACCAGCGGCACATGGTAACTCCCCCCCGCCTGATTGATGGCAAACTCGATGGGCACTTCATCCAAAAACAAAGGCTCGGCCAAGGCGAGCTTTTTTCCGCGATAATAATCGCCAATACAAAACACCAAGCGATACTTGCCCACCTTGACCTCATCTCCAGCAAGCAAAGGCGCATCACTGCGGCCATCGGCATTAGTCATCAGCTGTTTTAACAAGCGCCAGCCACCGTTTTCCCAAACAGAAAAAACGATGTTGACCCCGGCCGCCGGGCAGCCATGGAAAGTGTCTAAAACATGGGTAGATAATTTGCTCATGCAAACATTTTAAAATGCGCGAGTGTCAGGAAATCATTTAAAACTCAATAGCCAAGAAAAATCAGCCAGTCTGTGGTTAGCCAGTATTGCCGGGCTACGCATGCTGGGTCTGTTCATCATCCTACCGGTGTTTGCCCTGTTTGCCGAAAGCCTGCCTGGAGGCGGTGACCCCGCCACGGTCGGGTTTGCCCTCGGTATCTATGGCTTAACGCAAGGCCTGCTGCAAATCCCCTACGGCTGGATGTCTGATCGCTTCGGTCGTAAACCGGTGCTGTATTTTGGTCTGGCCGTCTTCGCGGTGGGCAGCTTTGTCGCTGCCTTGTCAACCACCCTTACCGGCATCATCATCGGGCGCGCCCTGCAGGGGGCAGGCGCAGTGAGTGGCGTGGTCATGGCCTCGGTGGCCGATGTCACCCGTGAAGAAGTACGTGCCCGCGCCATGGCCATAGTCGGCATCAGCATTGGCCTGGCGTTCGAGCTCTCGTTTGTGATTGGGCCATTGCTCGACAAATGGATAGGCGTCGCTGGCTTGTTTGCCATGACCGGGGTGCTGGTGCTGATGGCGCTGGCGGTGGTGCGCTTCAAACTCCCTCTCCCTACAAGTTTGTCGAGCGACCGCCAAGTTCGCCTGAGCGATTTTGCCATCGCTTTAAAGCACCCACGCCTGTGGCGACTGATGTGGGGCTCGCTGGCGCTGCACGCCGCACTCACTGCCCTTTTTGTGGTGGTGCCGCACCTGCTGCGCGATCACGGCATCGCACGTGAAGCACAGGGATGGTGGTATCTGGCCATTACCTTGGTGGCGCTCCTGCTCATCTCTCCATGGTTGCGTCAAAGTCAAAACGAACAGCTGCTGTGGCGACGCCAACCGATGAGCATTGCCATGTTTTTACTCGCGCTCATATTGCTGTCGCAGGCACATCTGCATTTTTATGTTTTGCTGGTGGCACTGGTGGTGTTTTTCTGCGCATTTAATTTATTGGAAATTAGCCTGCCGACACTGGTGAGTCTGGCGTCTCCGGCAGGTATCAAAGGTTCCGTTTTGGGGCTCTACGCCAGTCTGCAGTTTTTAGGCACTTTCATTGGCGGCGCCGTCGGTGGCTTATTGGCGAAAAACCAGGGAAATAGTGCGGTGTTCTGGTTTTGTGGTGCGCTTACGTTAATATGGTTCATCATTAGTATCAACCGCCTCAATAACATCAATAACACCGACAGCCACGTTTAACACCAGTAACCCCTGTAGTAATCTTAAGGACTTAAGGAGAATTCATGATTAAATTATTCAGCACACTCGGTCTTGCCCTCTTGGCCGGCACCGCCTTGGCACAAGCCTACCCCAATAGGCCTATCAAAATCATCACCGGCTTTTCTGCCGGCAGCGGCCCTGATGCGGTGTTGCGCGTGGTGTCCGAAAAAATGAGCAAGGATCTGGGCGTGGCAGTGCTGGTGGACAACCGCCCGGGTGGCAATGGCTTCATTGCCCTGGAAGCGGGCAAGAAAGCCGCCCCCGATGGCTATACCTTTGTGCAGATGGATGATGCGCAAATGTCCTTGCAACCCTATTTGTACAAAAACATCCCCTACAACGTGCACAAGGACTTCGACCCTGTGGGCACATTTTTCAAGACCTACTTCTTCGTCACCACCAGCAGCAGCAGCCCGTGGAAAAATGTGGCCGATCTGATTGCCGCCGGCAAGGCCAAAAAAGACGGCCTAACCTATGGCTCTTGGTTTGTGGGCAGCCCCGGGCATATTGGTGGGGCCATGTTGGAGAGCAGCACTGGCCTCGCCATGACGCATGTGCCGTTCAAAGAAACCCCCATGGTCTACCAAAATGTGGCCAGCGGTGAAGTAGACTGGGCCTTTGGGACAGCGGGCTCTGCCGGCCCTTTATATCGCGCCAAAAAATTGAAATTTCTCGCCATTGCCTCTCCCAAACGCCTGCCTGCTTTTGCGGATATCCCCACCGTGGCAGAGGCCGGCGGGCCAGCTGGTTTTGAGTTAGGTGCCTGGGTGGCGGTGCAGGCTCCCAAGGGCACCCCCACGGATGCCAGCAGCAAGTTTGCCGCCAGCTTGAACAAAGCCCTCGCCGACCCAGAGGTCAAAGAGAAGTTCACCACCTTTGGCTTTGAGCCTTTTGTTTCTGCGCCTGCGGACATCAGTAGGATGATCGCTGCTGATGACAAGCGTTATGGCGAATTTGTCAAAAAAGCCAAAATCAGCACCGAGTGACACACCTTCTGTTTCAATCTGACGCAGACTCGCCAGAGACCAAAAAATAATCCGCCAAAGCCCCTTGACAGGGGCTTTTTGCTGCCCATAGAATCTAAAAATCGGCGTTAACGCCTTTTTTTGCTTTTTTTGAGGAGACCTTAGTGAGTACACAATTTGTCGTCAACGGCAAGGCCGTGAGCGCCCAGTCGGAAAAAGACACCCCGCTGTTGTGGGTATTACGCGATGAGCTCGGCATGACCGGCACCAAATTTGGCTGCGGCGCAGCCCTGTGTGGCGCCTGCACCGTGCACATCAATGGTGAACCTGGACGTTCCTGCCAAACCCCTTTGTCTGACTGCGCCGGCAAACGCATCAGCACGGTTGAGAGCTTGGGCATCGACAACCAACATCCTTTGCAAAAAGCCTGGATCAAACATGATGTGCCTCAGTGCGGTTACTGCCAAAGCGGGCAGTTGATGAGCGCGGCTGCCCTCTTATCCAAGAACAAAAACCCGTCGGACAAAGACATTGATGAAGCCATGAGTGGCAATATTTGTCGCTGTGGTACCTACCCCCGCATCCGTGCGGCCATTAAAGACGCCGCTGCCGCCATGCGTGCTTGATTGAGGAGAACCACATGACACAGTTAAACGCCTCACGCCGCCATTTTGTAAAAACCACTGCCATCACCACCTCGGGGTTGATGATAGGCGTGAGCTTGCCTGGCCACAAACTCGAAGCCGCCGGCACCATGCACACCCCCAATGCCTGGGTGCACATTGCCGACGACAACACCATCACCTTACTTTCTGCGCGCTCGGAAATGGGGCAAGGGGTCTATACCTCCATGCCCATGTTGATTGCTGAAGAGCTCAACGTGGACATTAAAACCGTGCGAGTATCGATTGCCCCGCCTGCCGCTGTTTATGTGAATGCGCTGCTGGGTGCGCAAATCACTGGTGGCTCCACCTCGGTGCGTGATGGCTGGGAAAAGCTCCGCGTAGCCGGTGCACAGGTACGCGAAATGCTGATCGCGGCCGCCGCCGCCAAATGGAACGTGGCTGCCAGCAGCTTGCGTGCTGAAAATGGTCGCGTCATTGGCAACGGCGTTTCAGCCAGCTACGGCGAGCTTGCCGCTGCCGCCGCCAAACTACCCGTGCCAGAAAAGCCTGCCATTAAAGACCCCAAAGACTTCCGCATCGTGGGTAAGTCTGTCACCCGTCTGGATACCCCCGCCAAAACCAATGGCACTGCCGTATTCGGCATTGATGTCAAATTGCCTGGCATGGTGTACGCCAGCCTGGAGCAATGTCCCGTCATCGGTGGCAAGGTCAAAAGTTTCGATGCCGGCAAAGCCAAAGGCATGCCCGGGGTGATAGACGTGGTCCAGATTGCCGATGGGGTGGCCGTGGTGGCTGCTAGCTACTGGCAAGCCCAAAAAGCCCGCGCCGCCGTCAAGGTGGTGTGGGATGAAGGTGCCAACGCCAAACTAAGCGATGCGCAGATTTTTGCTGACACCAAAACCGCCATTCTGAGCAACAAGCCCTTTGAAGTGCAAAAACCGGTCGGTAATGTGATTGAAGGGTTTGGCAAGGCTGCCAAGCTCGTACAGGCCGAGTATCTAAGCCCTATGCAGGCGCATGCCCCGCTTGAGCCACAAAACTTCACCGCCAGCTTCAAGGACGGCAAGGTCACGCTGATTGGGCCAACCCAGTTTCAACAAGGTGCGCAAGGCACAGTGGCTGCCGCTTTGGGCATCAAGCCTGAAAATGTGACCGTACAGACCACTTTCCTAGGGGGTGGTTTTGGTCGCCGCTTAGAAAATGACTTCATCGTACAAGCGGCACAGATTTCGCAAAAAGTGGGTCGCCCGATCAAAATGATCTGGAGCCGTGAAGACGACATGACCCACGACTTCTACCGCCCCATCGGGGTC
>JBDKJU010000139.1:0-4428 GCA_039796435.1 Pseudomonadota bacterium
CGGCTACCAGCTGCCACCCTCCCCTTTGGACGGCAGTGATGTTTTGTCCACGCAAGCAAAGTACCACAAAAATGACTGGCTGCTGGTGCATAGAGCCGAGGCAAATGCCGTCAAGTCCTGGGCAGAACTAGCGAATAAAAAAGTACTGGTGATGCCCCGTATAGAGCTACACCCGGCGTACCAGCAGTTGTTGCAAACCCACAGAAAAGTCTTGTTCCACACCACCTCAGAGTCTGATGAAGAGGCCGTCATCGCTGCCCTGTCCTTGGGGGAGTTTGACTATGCTCTGGTGGACGAAAATTTATTTCAACTCACGCAGCACATTTTTTACGACATTGGTAAAAGCTTCACCGTGCTCACGCAACAACGCGCTTGGCTGACCAGCAACCGACAGGCCGGTTTGCGCTTTGCGATTGACCGGTTTTTCGACCAACATCTGTCCAAAACCGAGCTTGCTGCCTTGGTCGAAAAGCATTTTGCCCACACACAAAAAATAAAAATGTTTGACCTTGCGGTGTTTGAAACTCGTATCACTGAGCGCCTGCCCAAATGGAAGCCGTTTTTCCAGCAAGCCCAACAGCAGCATCAAATTGACTGGCGTCTGTTTGCAGCACTGGCCTACCAAGAATCGCAATGGGACGAGAAGGCCGTGAGCGGCACCAATGTGCAGGGCATCATGCAACTGACCGAAGACACCGCCAGACGCTATCAGGTAGACCGCAATAACCCCACTGAGGCCATCGCAGCCGGGGCGCGTTACTACGCCGATCTGTATCAAAAAACCCCTGCCCGCATCCCTGAGCCTGACCGCAGCTGGTTTGCCCTCGCCGCCTACAACCTCGGGCTTGGACACATAGAAGATGCACGTCTGCTCTGTGCCCAGGCCCGCCGCAACCCCGACAGTTGGGCGGAGGGCAAAAAAATGCTGCCCCAGCTTGCGGTGCCACATGTGGCTGCCAAAACCAAGCACGGCCTTGCACGTGGAGGCATGGCGGTTGAGTTTGTTGACAATATCCGCGCCTATTACGAACTGTTGCAACGCTTGGAGCCGCACTAAAGCCACACTAAAGCCGCACTAAGACCGCAACCAAGCCGCACAAGCTCGCTGGCATCACTTAGCGCCAATTACTATAAAATGCGCACAGTATTTTCGTCGGCAAAAAGCGACAGTTCATCGTAGCAAATTCGCCAAATTTAACCCCCCTGAGGAGACCTCTCAAAATGTCAACCCCACTACTCATCGCCATACTTGGCGGCCTGTTTGCCGTCGCTTATGGTGCTTGGGCTTTTGCTTGGATCAACAAGCAGCCAGCCGGCAATGCCCGCATGCAGGAAATTGCGGCCGCCATTGCGCAAGGCGCCAGCGCCTACCTTAACCGTCAGTACAGAACCATCACCATCATAGGCGTCATTCTGGCGGTCATCATCGGACTCATATTGGGTATCAAGGCCGCAGTGGGCTTTGTCTTAGGTGCCGTGCTCTCAGGCCTGGCCGGTTATATCGGCATGAATGTCTCGGTGCGCGCCAATGTGCGCACTGCCGAGGCTGCACGCGGCGGCATCAACAAAGCCTTGGATGTGGCTTTCCGCGGCGGTGCCATCACCGGCATGCTCGTGGTTGGCCTGGGTCTTCTGGGCGTGACCTTGTTTTACATGTACCTCACCGGCTCGGCTGACCTCGCCAAGAGTGGCCTGCACCATGCCATAGAGCCTTTGGTGGGCTTTGCCTTTGGCTCCTCCTTGATCTCCATTTTTGCGCGTCTGGGCGGTGGCATATTCACCAAAGGCGCTGACGTGGGCGCTGACCTGGTGGGCAAAGTGGAAGCCGGTATCCCTGAAGACGACCCCCGCAACCCTGCCGTGATCGCTGACAACGTTGGCGACAACGTGGGCGACTGCGCGGGTATGGCTGCCGACCTGTTCGAAACCTATGCCGTCACCTTGATTGCCACCATGCTGCTCGGCGCCTTGATGATGAAGGCCAATGCCGCCGCTGCAGTCATGTACCCCTTAGCCTTGGGCGGTGTGTCGATTTTCGCCTCCGTGATTGGCTGCTTCTTCGTTAAATACTCCGGCTCCGGCAAGATCATGAACGCCTTGTATAAGGGCCTCGGTGTCGCTGCCGTACTCTCCTTGATTGCCTTCTACCCCATCACCACCTCCATCATGGGTGGCATAGAAGGGGTGTCCACCATGAATCTGTGGCTCTCCTGCTTGGTCGGTATTGTGCTCACCGGCGCCTTGGTATTCATCACCGAGTACTACACCGCCACCGAAGACGGCCCCGTGCGTCATGTGGCACAGGCCTCCACCACCGGTCATGCCACCAACATCATCGCTGGTATCGGCGTATCGATGAAGTCCACCGGCTGGCCGGTGCTGGCCGTCTGTGTGGCCATACTGGCTTCCTACGGTTTGGCTGGTCTTTATGGCGTGGCCATTGCTGCCACGGCCATGCTGTCCATGGCTGGCATTATCGTGGCACTTGACGCCTACGGCCCCATCACCGACAACGGCGGTGGTATCGCTGAAATGGCTGAGCTGGGCCCCGAAGTGCGCAATGTCACCGACCCGCTTGATGCCGTGGGCAACACCACCAAGGCGGTCACCAAGGGGTATGCCATTGGCTCTGCTGGCCTCGCTGCCCTAGTTCTGTTTGCCGACTACACCCACGGTCTGGAAAGCTTGGGCATGGGCACGAGCTTTGACTTGTCCAACCACAAAGTCATCATCGGCCTCTTTATTGGCGGCCTGATTCCTTACCTCTTCGCCGCCATGGCCATGGAGGCTGTGGGCCGCGCCGCTGGCTCGGTGGTGGAAGAAGTGCGTCGCCAATTCCGCGAAATCAAAGGCATTATGGAAGGCACTGCCAAGCCTGACTACAGCCGCGCAGTGGACATGCTCACCACCTCGGCCATTAAAGAAATGATCGTGCCCTCCTTACTGCCCGTCGCAGTGCCCATCGTGGTGGGCTTGGCTCTAGGCCCAGCAGCCTTGGGTGGTCTCTTGATGGGCACCATCATCACCGGCCTGTTCGTGGCTATCTCCATGTGCACCGGCGGTGGCGCTTGGGACAATGCCAAGAAATATATCGAAGATGGCCATCATGGTGGCAAAGGTTCTGACGCACACAAAGCCGCCGTGACTGGCGACACCGTGGGTGACCCTTACAAAGACACTGCTGGCCCAGCCGTTAACCCCCTCATCAAAATCATCAACATTGTGGCCCTGCTCATCGTGCCTTTGATGGTGAGCTTGCACGGTGGTGACAAAAAAGCCAGTGCCAAGGTCGATGCTGCCCCCGCCGCTGCCGTCAGTGCGGCGGCTGGCGCAGTGGCTGGCGCCGCCGGTGCTGCCGCTGATGCAGCCAAATCTGCCGCCTCTGGTGCCGCCAACGTAGCGGTGGCCACTGGGGCTGCTGCCACCGCAGCAGGCAATAACGTGGCCAATGCCGCAGCCGGTGCTGCCGATGCGGCCAAATCAGCGGTGGCCAGCTTTGTTGATGTGTTGAAACCTACCTCCGTGGCTGGCGCACCTGCTATTCAAAAAATCTATTTTGAGTCTGGTGCCAGCGCGGTTGGCGATGTCAAAGGCCAGATGAAAGATCTGTTGACCTACGCCGCCAATAACGCCAATGCCAAGATCGGCATCTCCGGTTTTCACGATGCCAGTGGCGACTTGGCCACCAATCAGGAATTGGCTAAAAAACGTGCCTTTGCCGTGCGTGACGCTTTAGTTGCCGCGGGTCTGCCACAAGACCGCTTCATGTTCTCTAAGCCCACCACCACGGTAGGTGGCAGCGACCCGAAAGAGGCGCGCCGAGTAGATGTGTTTGTCGCGCAATAAGTTTTCTGCGAGCACTAAAAAGCCACCATCTAATGGTGGCTTTTTTTTATCCTGCATTTGCTGACCTCATCCCCTGCGCTGCTTAAGGCTAGGGGGCTAGGGTCAAAGAGGCTTAATGTATATCCGGCTCACTGGCACTGACAGTAGATTGGTTTTCTGTTTGTTTTTCTGTTTCGAGAAAATCGAAGTCACAACCTTTGTCAGCTTGCTGGATGTGTTTTAAATACAAGGTGCCATACCCACGGGTGAACTTGGGCGGGGGCGCCTGCCACTCGGCTCTGCGCCGTGCTATTTCTGCATCATCCACCAACATGTCGACACGGCGCGCCGCCACGTCCAGACACACCAAATCACCGGTGCGCACCAATGCCAAAGGCCCACCCACATGCGACTCAGGCGTGACATGCAAGACACAGGCGCCGTAACTGGTGCCACTCATGCGCGCATCAGAAATGCGCACAAGATCGCGAACACCTTGCGCCAGAAGCTTTTTCGGCAAGCCCATGTTACCAACCTCTGCCATGCCCGGATAACCGCGCGGCCCACAATTGCGAAGCACCATGATGGAGTTGGCATCAATAT
>JBDKJU010000140.1:0-4521 GCA_039796435.1 Pseudomonadota bacterium
AACCCATTGGGGCTTTTCAATACCGCCGAGTTTTGCCCCACCGCCAAACGCTTGACTACTTCAGCAAAAATATTAGGCAGACGCTCACTGGCCCGCCAACCCAAATTGCCGCCACTCACGGCATCGGAGGCATCGGAGTACACCGCGGCTACCTGCGCAAAGCTCTGTCCGCCTGTCAATGCAGCCAAGGCATCATTGGCACGTTTTTCTTTGCTCAGCATTTGCTCTGCGCTGTTTTGATCGGGCAAGAGCACGAGTATGTGTGCCAGCTGATACTCTTCATTATTTCCCCCTTGCGC
This sequence comes from Pseudomonadota bacterium, assembly GCA_039796435.1. Taxonomy (GTDB): domain Bacteria; phylum Pseudomonadota; class Gammaproteobacteria; order Burkholderiales; family Casimicrobiaceae; genus JBDKJU01. Next base: position 300 of record JBDKJU010000140.1, read on the forward strand.
ATTTTTGTTGAAAATAAAGTTGTCGATCTCGCTTTCAGTAATCACGATGCGTGAATCCACCTCGCGTTCGCGCAAGCGGCGCAAAGTCAGGTCAATGCGCAACTCTTCACGAAAGCGTGCCCAAGTTACCCCATCCTTAAGCAAGGCTTCGCGCAAACTGTCGCGGGTGAGTTTGTTGTTTTTGGCGACCACCTCCAAGGCATTTTCAAGCGTGGGCTCGTCGATTTTGATGCCCTGATCTTTTGCCTGCTGCATCTCCGCACGTTCGTTAATGAAGCGTTCAAGCACCTGTTTTTCCAACACATCCAAGGCCGGCGGGGTCACATTCTGACGGCGCAAATTGGCCAGCACCGAGGCCTTTTGTTGGCTGAATTCAGACAAGGTAATCACCTCATCATTGACCACGGCCACCACCCGATCGAGGGCACGATTCTTGTTTTGAGCCATGAGCGTGCCACACAACAGGTAGGCACACAAGACGAAAAGTTTACCGGTGTATTTCATTCAGAATCCTCTTGATCAAACAGTCGGCCAGAGCCCAACTGCCCATTTTTTTCCATTGCTTCAAATTGACGACGTTGTGCGCGCAAATCATTGCTGACACTGTAGCCGGGGATATTGCGTTTTAAAACCTCTAGAGGGCTGGTGCCCACCCGCGAAAGTCCACTCAAATCAAGCTGCCAGAAAATTGAGTTGGTTACTTTTTGCTGGGCGGTGATGGTGCGTTGCACCACCAAACGACCGACCCAGCAATCTCCCTGATACTCCAGCCCAGCTATGCCCTCCACCACTTTTTTCTCGGGGATGGTGTAGTTTACCCTGCCCATTAAATGCCAATTATTAAAGACCGTCCACTGACTGGCTATGTCAACAGATTTGACCTGCTGCGGCACGCCGGTACCGCTGCCCACATCGCGGGCAAAACGATAACTGGCAGTGACTGCATGTCGCTCCGCGGGCTGATAACGGATAGTGGCGCTTAAGCGCTCGGTGACCCCGGCGCGGGTATTGAACTGCATGTTGCCATCAAAAGCCCATTGCTCGCCCAAACGCCCGGTAGCAGCAAACAGCACATCAGAGGTTTTATTTTCACGCACCAATTCGCCCAGATTGACTTTTTGGTCGGTGAAATACAAACGCTCACCTATGGACAGACGCAGCTGTTCTCGCCCCGTGTTTGCGTCCATAAACCGCGTGGTCGCCGCCAAAGTGAGCTGATCGGTATCGCCGATGCGGTCATTGCCGACGTAACGGTTCTCGGCGAATAGCTGAGCAAAATTAAAATCCGCAACGGCGCTGTCGAAGTTCGGAATGCTGCTTTGCTTTTTGTAGGGAGTGCGCGTGTAAAACAGGCGTGGCTCCAAAGTTTGCAGATAGCGGGTGTTGAAATAACTGGTTTCACGCTCAAATATCAGGCCGCTGTCCACACTGACGATGGGCAAGATACGCCGTGCATCACGGTAGTCCAAATCTTTGCTGTGGATGTTGTAGTCGGTGAAATGATAAGTGAACTTTGGCGTCACAAAGGCATAAGGTGTACGCCAAGGATAACTGATGCTGGGGGTAAACAGCAAACGATCGCCCTCTGGCAAACTGGGGTGAATAAAACGCGAGTAGTCCGCCGCCATGTTCAGCTCAAAGCCCAGCAAATCCCGCCATTGCCGATTCACCAATAATTGCGGAGCGCGGTCATAAGGAGGAGTGATGGGCAGGGCCGGGTCTTGCAAAGTCTGATAACGTAAGACCCGCGCCATCACTCCCCAGTCCCCCACCTCGCTTGACAAGCTTACCGTGCGCGGCAATGTGGAAATGGATGTGGTGCTGATGCGGTCGGAAAGGTCACGAAAGTAGGCATCATCGGACACCTTGGCTGCATCAATGCTCAGCGTGGCGAGACCAAACAGCCTGTGCTCATGTTTGCCGTGCAAGCCATAGCGAAACTCGGACAACTGTGTATCGCGCGGCAGCAACTCGGCATTCAGTTCACTCTTGCCAGTTTCGAACAGATAGCGGAATTGATTGTTCAATTGCAAGCCCCGTTTGGTCATGTAGCGTGGCGTAAAAGTGGCATCAAAGTTATCAGCGATATTCCAGTACCAAGGCACGCTCATCTCAAAACCACGCACACCCGTGGCGCTGTAAGTGGGCGCAAGAAATCCGGATTTGCGCTCACGCCCCAAGGGGAAATCAATACTCGGCCAATAAAAAACCGGCACATCAAAAAAATACACCTTGGCATCTTTGGCAATGCCCACTTCTTTGTCGTTATCGATGGCCAGCTCACGCATACGCAGACACCAAGCCGGTTTGTCGCCTTTACAGGTGGTGTAGTCCGCGTTTTTAAGCAAGTACTGTTCAGGGCCTGTGAATGCCAAGGTGTCGGCTCGCCCGTAAGCCTGGTAACGTTTGAACTCAAACCGCGGCTGAGTAATAAATCCCAGCCCTGTCAGCATGCGGTAATCTAGCTCATCCCCGGTGATCAAGTCGTACAAAGTCCGGTAACGCACTCGCCCCTTGGCTTCGACGCGTTCTTCGGCATTGTCTTCACGGGTGTAGCGCATCCACTCTGAGCGCACTTGTCGACGCGGACTTTGCAGACGCACATTGCCGCGCGCTTCCACTTCGTCTGCCCCTTTGCCGTCCACCTCATCGGCAGTCAGTTGTTTTTTACCCTCGATGGGCTTGGCAAGCACGGGGCCGACTGACAGCGGTACCAAGCGTTGCACCGTCAGCTGTGCCAACGCCTCTGAAGCGCAGACAGCACAAAGCACAAGGCCGAAATATTTGTTATGGGTGGGCAAGAAACGTGAAAAGGCAAAAGCTAAAATTCGATTTTAGACAATATCGCCGCGCCTTGAATTCACCTCACCCAACCGACCTTCGTGCACAGCTCGCCCAAAGCTGGGCAGAACGCTATACCGGCTCTCTTGTTCACTTTGCCAATGCCTCTAGTGATGCCAGTTTCAGACGCTATTTTCGTGCCACACAAAGCGATGGAAGCACCCGCATCATTATGGATGCGCCACCAGAACGTGAAGACACCCGCCCCTTTGCCAAGGTCAATGCCCTGATGCAGGCGGCGGGCGTGCATGTGCCCGAAATATTTGCCCATGACGCCGAGCAAGGCTTCATGCTGCTTGCCGATGTAGGCACACAGACCTACCTTGATGTTATCAATGAGCAAAATGCCGATGAGCTCATGCGAGCGGCCATACATACCTTGGTGAAATGGCAGCTGGCCAGCCAAGAGGGCGTGTTGCCTGCCTACGATGCGAGCTTGCTGTCTCGTGAGCTCAGTTTGTTCCCTGAGTGGTATGTCAACAAACACCGCCAAATCAGTTTCAATGATGAGGAAAACAACGTTTGGCACAGTCTCTGCCAACTCCTAATCAAGCACAACCTGTCCAGTGCCAATGTGTATGTGCACCGTGACTATATGCCGCGCAATTTGATGGTGTCAGACCCCATGCCCTGTGTGCTTGACCACCAAGACGCCACCTACGGCCCGATCAGCTACGACATCGCCTCACTGTGCGCCGATGCCTTCATTTCTTGGGATGAAGAGCGGGTGCTGGACTGGACCATACGTTACTGGGAGGCAGCGAAAAAATCGGCTTTGCCCGTCCCTGCAGTATTTGGCGATTTCTACGACAGCGTGGCCTTCATGGCCCTGCAACGGCACCTCAAAATACTGGGGATTTTCGCACGCATTTTTTACCGTGATGGCAAGCCCAAATACCTAGCCGACACGCCTCGTTTTATCCGCTATGTGCGCAAAACTGCGGGCCGTTATCAAGCGCTTTCACCCTTGCTGCACTTGCTTGACCGCATCGAAGGTGATGCACAACTGACTCAAGGCTACAGTTTTTGAAACAGGCGCTGATTCTGGCAGCAGGCAAGGGTGAGCGCATGCGGCCGCTCACCAACAGCAGCCCTAAGCCCTTGCTGCCTATTGGCGGCAAGCCGCTCATCGTCTGGCACATTGAAAAACTGGCCCAAGCCGGCATCACTGACTTAGTCATCAACGTCAGTTTCTGCGCCGAGCAAATCATTGCCGCTCTGGGCAACGGCTCGGCCTTCGGCGTGCATATCCAATATTCGCAGGAAGCAGAGCCTCTTGAAAGTGGCGGCGGCATCGCCCAGGCCTTGCCCTTGTTGAGGCCTGATAAATGTTTTGCCTTGATCAGTGCAGATGTATTCTCAGACCTTGACTATCAAACCC
>JBDKJU010000141.1:0-3749 GCA_039796435.1 Pseudomonadota bacterium
CAGTGGCCACATTTAAAAATCAGCCAAGTTTTGAAGTCGAAGTGCCCAGCCAAGGGCAAAAATACCAGGCCACACTGCGTGAACTCTCCCCCATGGCAGACCCGGTGACGCGCACCCTCACCGCCAAGTTGCGCATGCCGTCCAATGTGGGGTTGACGCTGGGCAGTACGGCCTATGTGCGTGAGTATGTACGTGACCATGCACGTGACCAGACACGTGAGTTATCCACGGCATCGACGGGTTTGCGGCTTTTGCCCTTGGCCGCGGTGACCAGCAAAAGTGAACAGCCGCAGGTCTGGGTAGTGAGCGGCAACGTGGTTAAAGCCACAAAGGTTACTTTGGGTGCGGTGCGCGGTGAGTGGGTTGAGATTACCCAAGGCCTGTCGGGCAATGAAACCGTGGTATCCGCCGGAGCCGCTTTTTTACGCGATGGGCAAACGGTGCGTATTTACCAAGACCCCAATGAAGTCAAAGCCACAGAAGCCAAACCATCATGAATGAAGAGCGTTTTAATTTAACGGCCTTGGCCTTGCGCTATCGCCAGATTACCCTGTTTTTTATTCTCGCCATTGCCATTGCTGGCGCATCTGCTTACTTTAAATTGGGGCAGCGTGAAGACCCTGATTTTACGTTTCGTGCCATGGTGATTCGTGCTGTGTGGCCCGGTGCCACGGCTGAGCAAATGGATGCCCAGGTCACCGACCGCATAGAGCGTAAGCTGCAGGAAGTTCCGTACTACAAATGGACGCGCAGCTTTTCCAAGCCTGGTGAAACCACGGTGATCCTGGAATTGCTGGACACTGCGCCGAGCAAGGAAGTGCCACATATCTGGTATCAGGTGCGCAAAAAAATGGGTGACATCAAGACAAGCTTGCCCAGTGAAACATTAGGCCCGTTTTTTAATGATGAATTTGGCGACGTGTTCGGCTCCATCTACGCTTTCACTGGCGAAGGGTATAGCCTAGCAGAGCTAAAAAAAATAGTGGAAGACGTGCGTCAGCGTTTGGTGCGTGTGCCCAACATTGCCAAAATTGAACTGATTGGCGCGCAGTCTGAAAAGATATTCCTTGATATTTCACCGCAAAAACTGGCGGTGTTTAATCTGGATGCCAATACCCTGATCGCCCAGCTCAGTGCACAAAACTTGGTCACACCAGCAGGCAGTATTGAAGGCGGGCAAATGCAATTGCCCGTGCGGGTGAGCGGACAGCTATTGAATTTACAGGCTGTGCGCGAGTTGCCCGTGCAAGTGGCGGGGCGCACTTTGCGACTGGGAGATCTGGCCGAGGTGCGGCGTGGCTTTAGTCACCCACCCGCCCCGGGCGAGTACAGTATGCGTTTTCAAGGACAACCTGCTATTGGTTTGGCCATTGCCATGAAGTCTGATGGGGATGTGCTCAAGCTGGGGGAAGATCTGAAAACCAGCATGAGCGAGATCGAAAAGGCTTTGCCTGCGGGCGTGCGCTTCGGACAGGTATCAGATCAGCCCAAAATTGTTAAAAATGCAGTGGGCACTTTCACGCAGTCTTTGGTGGAAGCGATTTTGATCGTGCTGGCCGTGAGTTTTCTGAGCCTAGGGGTGCGCACTGGCCTAGTGGTGGCCTTGACTATTCCTTTTGTGATCGCGGCTACTTTTTTGGCCATGCAATACTTCAAAATTGACTTACACCGTATCTCCACCGGCGCCCTGATCATCGCCCTTGGTTTGCTGGTGGACGACGCCATCATCGCGGTAGAAATGATGGCACGCAAACTAGAGGAAGGGCTGAGCAAATTGCAAGCAGCGACCTATGCCTACACCAGCACAGCGTTTCCCATGCTGACGGGCACTTTGATCATGGCTGCCGGTTTTTTACCGATTGCCACGGCCAAGTCGGCCACAGGCGAATACACCATTGCTATTTTTCAGGTGGTGGTGATTGCTTTATTGATCTCCTGGCTTGCGGCCGTGGTGGTCACCCCGATGCTGGGTATGCTGCTTTTGAAAGACAAGATGCAAGGGCATCATGATGTGTTTGACACGCGCTTTTACCGAGGCTTGCGTGGGGCAGTGGCATGGTGCATCCACCATAAGTGGCTGACCATTGCCCTGACCGTGGCCACTTTGGTCATTGGTGGCATGGGCATGGGGCTCACTCAAAAACAGTTTTTCCCCACCTCAGATCGCTCAGAGTTTCTGGTCGAGCTGTGGTTGCCAGAAGGGGCGAGTGTCAGTGCCACCGAGGCCGAAGCCAAAAGAGTGGAGGCCATACTCGCCAATGACAAGGATGTGCAAAGTTATGTGACTTATGTTGGCAATGGCAGTCCACGTTTTTATCTCTCACTTGATCAACAGCTTTTGCGCACCAACTTTGCTCAAATCATTGGTTTGACCAAGGACTCAAAAACGGCTATAGCCGTCAAAAGCCGCTTGCAGGCAGCCTTTGAGCGCGAGTTCCCCAATGTGCGTGGACGTGCTTTTCTGGTGCCGCTTGGCCCGCCAGTAAATTATCCGATCATCTTTAGGGTGATTGGTGCAGACATGGACGCACTAAAAAATATTGCCGAGCAAGTGGCTGAGAAAATACGGCAAAACCCACATACGCGCAACGTCAATGTTGACTGGGGTGATCGTGTGCCCGCTCTCAAGGTTCAAATTGACCAAGATAAGGCACGGGCTCTGGGGGTGAACACCGCGACCATTTCACGCACTCTTGGCTCGGCCGTCACTGGCGGGAGCATTGGCACCTATCGTGAAGGTGATCAATTGCTCGATCTGGTGTTGCGCGCGCCACAGGCTTTACGCCAAGACCCGGCGCAATTGGGGGAGATGATGATTGCCAGCAGCACAGGCCGTTTTGTACCCTTAAAGCAAGTGGCGAGCATACAGACAGTGTTGGAAGAGCCGATTATCTGGCGCCGCTCGCGTGAGTTGACCTTGACCGCCCGCGCCGACATCGTGGCGGGTGTGCAGGCGCCAGATGTGGCCATGCAAATTGACCCCACCTTGGCAGACATACGTAAGACTTTAGCCCCGGGCACGCGCATCGAAGTCGGTGGCGCTTACGAAGAAAACGTCAAGGCGCAAAGTTCAATTGGTGCAGGCGTGCCTTTTGCATTCGCCCTTGTATTCACCATGCTGATGTTGCAACTGCGCACCTTTTCAGCCAGTTTGATGGTGCTCATTACTTTCCCCTTGGGCATCATTGGCGTAGCAGCCGCTTTGTTGATTTTTAATCAACCCTTGGGCTTTGTGGCCAATCTCGGCATCATTGCGCTGGCAGGCATGATCATGCGCAACACGGTGATTTTGGTGCAACAAATCGAGCACAACAAAGAATCCGGCATGCCACAAACCGAGGCCATACTGGATGCCAGCATTCGACGATTCCGCCCGATCAGTCTGACCGCAGCGGCGGCGGTGCTGGCCATGGTGCCGCTGGCTCGCTCAATACTCTGGGGGCCAATGGCCTACGCCATTATGGGCGGATTGATCGTGGCGACCTTGCTCACGGTGCTGTTTGTCCCGGCCTTGTATTCGGCATGGTACCGCAAGGCCTAGTGTGTGTAGCAACATCAACGTTGACTTTCACCTTGAAGTGAACGTTGGTGGTTTTGGTTTTTTTGATCTTTGACGCGTAAGCGCATCAAGCCTGCTGCAGACTGCGAGCGTGGGCAATAAGCAGCTTAATAAACAGTTTGGCCGATGGTTGCAGATAGGTGTGGTCACGCGTGTACACGACCATGCGGCGTTTCATATTGGCGGCTTT
>JBDKJU010000142.1:0-4994 GCA_039796435.1 Pseudomonadota bacterium
TGACGTCGGTCAAGGTAGCGGTAGGTTTGCGCTGGCAGCATGCCTTGGGGAGTGAGCACATCCACGCCCACGCGTTCATACTCGCTTTCAAAGGCATCCAGCAGAGGCCAGTCGGTCGCGGCAATATCTAGATAGAGCATGCCTTCGACCACTGCGCCAGGCTCGCTCACCAGACCGGGATAGGTTTGGCTATTGACCACATAGCGTTGGTGATCGTGCAGGCGGGCGTTCAGAAAAGCGTGGCGTTTGCCAGTGACGCGCGCCATCACCGCTGGAAATTGCAGGGACCCGTAGACAAAAAGATTCATTCGCTTCTGAAATATTGGCAGCAGATGCGGTTGAGATTGGCATCATCAATATTATTTTCATGCAGGCTGGTGAGGGTGTTGCACACATAGTCGGCGCAACTGCCGTACCGGCCCTTGGCCGAGCGCATGATGCGCACCACTTCGGCATCGTTCAAGTCTTCTGCATAACCAGGCGCATCGATACGCACCACAAAGGTCAGTGCCATGAGGCACTCACCGCAAGCGGTCTCGACCTTGACCCAAGTAGGCTGATAGAAGCCCATCAGCATTTCACGCCGCCAGATCAACACCATTTCTTCTGCCACGGCGGCGGCAGGAATGCGATACACCATGCCTTGGCAAGAACCCTTGGCTTCCAGACCGAGCACCAGCCCCGGGTTTTGTGGGGTGCCACGATTGATTTGCGACCACAGGCACAGGCTGCGGTGGTAACCGTGTAAGGTCGCCAGACGTTTTTCTGTGTAGGTGATTTGTGGGTTCCAGATCAGCGAGCCGTAGCCAAACAGCCACACGTCAGAGCACTGGTCCCAGTGCCGAAAGGTGTCGTCAAGCGATTGCCTGAGGGCTTGCTCAGACAGCAGAGCATCACCACGCCCTTGTTTGCACAGGTCTTCCCGGGTTTGGTCAGAAAGTAGCTCTGCGCGTGTGAGACTCATACCGCTTCACGGTGCATGGCAGTGACGCGGTCAACCTCTTCGCTGGCGCCGAGAAAAACAGCCACCCGCTCATGCAGTATCTCTGGGGTGATGTCCAGAATTCTCTGGTGGCCATTGGTGGCCTTGCCGCCCGCTTGCTCCACGATGAAGGACATGGGGTTGGCCTCGTAGAGCAAGCGCAGTTTGCCTTTTTTGTCGGGCTCGCGCGCGTCGCGCGGGTACATGAACACACCACCCCGTTTCATGATGCGATGGACGTCAGCCACCATCGAGGCCACCCAGCGCATGTTGTAGTCCTTGCCGCGTGGCCCGGTTTTGCCTGCCAGCAGTTCATCAATGTAGTGCCTGACCGGCGTCTGCCAGTGACGGGTATTGGACATGTTGATGGCGAACTCCTTGGTGCTGGCAGGAATTTGCATGTTGGATTCAGTCAGCACCCAAGAGCCAAATTCACGGTCAAGGGTAAAGGAGTGCACACCGGTGCCCACGGTCAACACCAGCAAAGAGGTGGGACCGTACAGGGCATAGCCGGCGCAGACTTGGGCGCTGCCTTTTTGCAGATAAGCCTCATCGCTTTGAGGGTCGGCACCTTCAGGGCAGCGCAGCACAGAAAAAATGGTGCCAATGGAGACATTGATGTCGATATTGGATGAACCGTCCAAAGGATCAAACAAGAGCAGAAACTCACCCTTGGGGTAGCGGTTGGGGATGACGTGGGGGTGGTCCATTTCTTCAGAGGCCATGCCGGCCAAATGCCCACCCCATTCATTCGCCTCAAGCAGCGTTTCATTGGCAATCACATCGAGTTTGGCTTGGTGTTCACCCTGCACATTGCTGGTGCCGGCGTACCCCATGACGCCACCCAGATCACCTTTAGACACCGCCACTGCGATGCGTTTACAGGCACGCGCCACCACTTCGACAAGCAGGCGGAGGTTGGCGGGAATAGACTCTCTCTCGCGCTGCTCTTCAATCAGAAACTGGGTGAGGGTGATGCGCTTGTTCATATCAATGTACCAGGGATTTGGCTAGATAGTAAGTCACCGCCGCCACAAAGGCCGAGCAGGGGATGGTCAGTATCCAGGCCATGACAATGCGCTCGGCAATGCCCCAGCGCACAGAGCTGGCGCGGGTGGCAGAGCCCACGCCGACGATAGCGCCGGTGATGGTGTGGGTAGTGGAGACGGGTATGCCGAAGGCCGTGGCGGTGAATAGGGTAATGGCGCCACCAGTTTCGGCGCAGAAACCGCCCACCGGCTTAAGCTTGGTGATTTTTTGTCCCATGGTTTTGACGATGCGCCAGCCGCCAAACATGGTGCCGAAGCCAATCGCGGCGTAGCATGACCAGATCACCCAGGCAGGGGGCAGAGCGTCTTTGGCATTGGTGATGCCGGCCGCGATGAGCACCATCCAGATAATGCCCATGGTTTTTTGTGCGTCATTGCCACCGTGGCCCATGCTGTAGAGGGCGGCAGACACCAGTTGCAGACGCCTGAACCATTTGTCCACGCGCGCCGGTGGGGTGCGGAAAAACACATTCGACACCAGCACCATGAGCAGCCCGCCAAGTAAAAATCCCAAGGTGGGAGAGATGAAAATGAACAGCAGAGTTTTCATCACGCCACTTGAAATCAGGCCCGCGGTGCCCGCTTTGGCAATGGCGGCGCCGATCAGACCACCCACCAGTGCGTGTGAGGAGGATGAGGGAATGCCGTAGTACCAAGTGATGGTGTTCCAGGCCAGTGCGCCGACCAAGGCACCAAGCAATACGTATTGGTCAATAATGCCCGGTTCTATGGTGCCTTTGCCAATGGTTTGGGCGACTTTCAGACTGAAAAATAAAAAAGCCGCGACATTAAAAAAAGCAGCAAAGGCAACGGCGTATTTGGGTTTTAACACCCCGGTGGACACCACGGTGGCGATGGAATTGGCGGCATCGTGGAAGCCGTTCATGAAGTCAAATGCCAGCGCCAGAAACACCAGCAAAATCACCATTTCCATGGAGATGGTCATGCGTTCTCCAGTACGATGCCTTCAATCAGATTGGCCACATCTTCACAGCGGTCGGTGATGGTTTCAAGCAACTCGTAAATCGCTTTTTGCTTGAGGATTTCTTTGGCATCGGCCTCTTCACGGAACAGCCGCCCAATGGCTTTGCGCATGAGGTGGTCGGCGTCGGTTTCGAGTTGGTCGATGTCATGGCAAATAGCGAGAATTTTGGCCCCGTCGTCCATGTCTTTGAGCAAGGCAACCGCCACTTTCACTTTTTCGCAGCTGTCCACACAGATTTTGGCCAAACCTTGTGCCTCGGGTGCCAGTTTATGCACGTCATACAGATCGACGGTTTGTGCCACGTCTTCCATGAGGTCGAGAATATCGTCCATGGTGGTGATGAGGGAATGGATCTGGTCGCGGTCTATGGGGGTGATGAAGGTCTGATGCAGCAAATTGATGCAGGTGTGGGTGATTTCATCTGCTTCATGTTCCAGTTGCTCGATCTTGGCGCGGTGGCGGTCAAGATCGTGTTCGACATTGCTGATCAGGGCAGTGAGTTCTGCTGCCCCTTTGCAGGCCAATTCGGCGTGCTGGTTGAAGAACCCGAAAAAATTCCCTTCTTTAGGAATCATTTTGCTGAACATACACATTCCCCGTTAAAGTCGAGATTGTAGCGAAGACAGGGCAGCCAAAGCAGCTCTTTTGCCAGAGCGCACAGCCGCTTCAAGGGTGGCCGGAAAGTAGGGGTAGGTGTAGTCACCGCACACATGTAGGGTGGCTGGTGGGGCATTTGGGGGCAATAGTGTTGCTTGCAATTTTTCTAAGATCTGCACTTGGGCTGGGGTGCAGGAGTAGCTGGCGCGTTTTTCAGTCACGGCGTCAATGGCGCACACCTCAAAGCCGAGGTCGGTGAGAAATGCCGCGGCTGCGTGCTTGAGTGTGTCTACCGATTGATTGGCGTGCGCTGCCCCGCCGCTGACCACGCATTTCACACTCTGTGGCTGGATAAATAACCACTGAAAAATAGGGGAAGTGGTGGCAAAAAACCTGAGCCCCGAAAATGGTGGGGGAATGTCGCGAACTCGTGCGGTTACCGTGCTGATGGGCTCGTAGTGCAGAGTCTCCACAGCGCTCGCAAGCGTATTTTCGTTAGCAGAAATTTGCTTGAGCAAACGCGGCAGATGCTGAGGAGCCACCGCCAGGATGAGTTGCCTGAAGTGGTACTGGTCTTTGCGGGTGTTGATCTCATAGTGCTCTGTGTGGGTGATGTTGACCACTGCCTCGCCAAGACGCACTTGCCCGTTGAGCTTGAGCTGTTCAGGATAGCAAGCGCTTAAATCTACCTTGGGGATCAGGGTGTCAGAGCCGCCCCAGACACTAAAAAAAGCACTCTTTAATACCTGCTTGAAGACCTTGGCCGAGGCTTTGTCTGGCTCGGTGTTCAGTGCTGCCAGACAGAGCAGCTCGGCGATGATGCGCACCGGCTCGGGCAGCCGCTTGAGGCTGTTGGCCACGGTGTCTGTTGTGGAGTTACTCGGCCACCAGACATAGACAATAAGCTTGGCCACATCGGCGAGTGTGATGCCCACACGCCTGCTAGGACTGACTTGCAGAATTAACTCTCGCCCTTGAAAGAGCGCGAGGTGAAGACTTTGGCGCACGAATAATTCTGACAGTGGCGCCTTGGCCAGCTTAAGCGGGCGGATGGGTTCTTGTTAAGCTGCCAGCAGCAGGTGCTGGCCATTGTCGATGTGCCCGAAATGAGGGTGGACGATGCGTCTGGCCCGCCCACCCAGCACTGCATTGGCCTCAAACAAGGTGTAGGGGATGCCGGCATTTTGCAGGTAAAACGCGGCGGTGCAGCCCGCCCAACCACCGCCGATAATGGCAACGGTGCCTAGGTTTTTACCCATACCCACCATGCGAGCGATAATTTTCGCAAAGGGCTGAGGCTCACTCGCTTGACCAGACTGGGGTAGTTCTGCTGGCTGATTTTGTGCAGGGTCTGACGGTAAATCGCGGCCATCATCAAGCC
>JBDKJU010000143.1:0-3636 GCA_039796435.1 Pseudomonadota bacterium
GCCTGCTCTTTCAATTGCCCGGACAAATAGACCGCGTGATCACCCATTTGGGACAACTTGCCGACAATGAAGTGGCCACCACTTCTGCGCACGAATACCTTGGCTTGCGTCAGCTCTTGGAAAAAGAAAAGAGCAATATTTCTTCTGATTTTTCTGAGGCGCTGCGCGAGATAGTTGACCTGTCTTTTGAAGGCCGACGCGATGAGGCCTTAGAGGCGGAAAACTGGGCTCTGGTCGATGAGACCTCTATAGAGCACGACATTGCGGTGCAGGGCTTGGAGAAATCACTCAGCCTTAAATCCAATGACGCGGTCAACAGACTGAATGAGCAGCTGGCCAAAATTTTAAGTGAAGACAGCATTGGCCCAGAGCAAAATCCATTCAGCACCAAGGTCATTTGTGATGCCTTGGTCAAGGTGCTGGAAAAACGCATTCCCGCGGTGGCCCGCCGAACTCTTGCCGTACGACTGCTCTCCAGAGCGCAAAATTTAGATGTGCCGGCTATTTATGCCGATCTATCGCGTCTTCTGGAAGACGGCGGCTATAAACCCAACAAAGGCAATTTCAGGGTCAATCGCCGCCGCGATAAAGAGCACGAGCTTCCCTCGCAGACTTTTGATGCCTTGCTGGCGCAACCTGAGCGGTCACAGGCTTTTCTGCAAGCACTGCTCAGTCGGGTGCATGGTAGCCAAACCATGCTCAGCCACGTCAATCTACAACCACAACTCAGCGCTGCACAACTGGCAGAGGGGGATGCATTCCCTGCTATCCAGTTCCAGACTGAGGCACTCGCAAACCACAACGCCGCCTCGCTGCTGGCCGCCACCGGCTCAGACACTGACCCTGTGCACATGTTGTCGCATTTGCTCACTGGACAGAGCAGCAACTATGCTCAAGGTCAGGGGCAAAGCGGAGAAGCCGCAGTTGCGCTCGGCGCCAACCCTTTACCGCAAATCTCGCAACCACTGCTGCATAACCTCTACCAAGCCCAAGCGACGCATGCACGTCTTGTGCAAGGACAAGAAGAGGCCAGCGACCAAAGTCTTAGCCCGGTCACCACGGCGGGGCAGTACCAAAACATCATACGTCAGACCGCTTCACGCATTCCCGCTGAAGAACAACCGAACGTGCTTGATGCCACCATCATCGAGCTGGTGGCCATGTTGTTTGATTTCGTCTTCAGCAATCAGCAGCTGGCCGATGAAATAAAGGCCATGCTCGCACGCCTGCAATTGCCCATGGTGCGGGCGGCCATGATAGACCGTGCGTTTTTCTCTAGCCGCACCCATCCGGCCAGATTGATGCTCAATCGTCTGTCTGAAATTGGCCAGCACTGGACCACAGATGATGGCAAACAGGATGCCTCCTACCAACTGATTGAGCAAACTGTCAATCAGCTGCTGCTTGAGTTTGACCAAGACCTCTCTGTATTCAACCGGCTCTTGATACAGCTCGAAAGTTTCACTGAAACTGAACGACAAGAGGCAGCCCCAAACATAGAAGAACTGGTGAGCAGCGTCAGCGCCGAGGATGACAAAAAGCAGCAAAAAGTCGAGCTTGCCCGTCTCATGCGTGAGCGTTTAGACTCACGCCCCCTGCCTAATTTTGTACTGGATTTTCTCTCCAAACACTGGATACGTCACCTAGAAATGTGTGTGGAGCTGTATGGACTCGATGCAGAAGCCACCCAAACCGCATTGACCACGGTGGATGAGCTCTTGACCACTATGCAGGTCAGCGTTGGCGGCGACGACAGGCGTGGTCTCATCAAAACGCTGCCACAGTTGATCCAAAAACTCAAAGCTGGTTGTGATCAGATAGGCTTGGCGGAGACAGACAAACGCTGGTTTTTTGACCAAATGTTTGAGTTTCATGCCCGTCTTCTCAAAGGTCAGGCCACCTTGTTGCCCACGGACAGTGAGGGACAGTCTGACTATATTCTTGACCCTGAAACCGACCAAGAGCTAGGCGAGTCTGATGTGTTTCACGACATCGTGGAAAATATCGAGCGGGGCAGTTGGATAGAGCTTGAAGACGACATCGGCAAACTGCAGCTGGCCAAACTTTCTTGGATCAGCCCCAAGCGCACCACTTTTTTGTTCACCACCCGCAGTGGGCGCAAAGCCGCGAGTTTTAGCCCTCTGGAGCTGGCCACGGCCTTTCGCACTGACAAGGCCCGTATCCTCGAATCTGAGCCACTGGTTGATCGCGCCATGGCCCATATCATGGGGCAGCTGCTGCCTGAAACCTGCTAGCACTACATCAAAGCGCTAGGTCAATGCCTGCAAGGCTTCGGCGCTGACCACAAACACCGCATCTTCATGCGCGAGGCCTGTGAGCCAAAACAATTCAAGCTGTGGGTAAGCATGTTCGACCAAGGCTCGGTTGTTGCCCACTTCAATGATGGCCACGCCAGTGGGGCTCAACCAATTTTTGGCCGCACTCAAAATGCGACGCACAATGTCCAGTCCATCATCGCCTGCGGCCAAGGCCAAGGCCGGCTCATGCAGATACTCGGGCGGTAATGCCTGCATGGCATCTAGAGTGACGTATGGTGGGTTGCTGATGAGAAGGTCAATCTTTCCCAACAGAGCGATGGGCACGCCATTAAACACATCCGCAAGATGCAGATGTAGCGTGTCATCCATGCCATAGTGGGCTCGATTGTTGCGCGCCACACTCAGAGCCTCGGCTGAAATATCACTGCCATGCAAGGCCGCGTCTGGGTAGACATGCCCGGCAATAATGATGAGCGCCCCCGACCCTGTGCCAATCTCTAATATTGTTGGTGGTGGCGTGTCGCCAAACCAAGAGTCCAGTGTGCCATCAAGCAAAAACTCGGCGATGTATGAGCGCGGTATCAACACCCGCTCGTCCACATCAAACTCAAACACATCTTGCCAGGCTCTGCCCAGAACATAGGGCAAAGGTTTTTTGCTCTCTGCTCGTTCACGGGCAAATTGCACCGCCTGCCTGCTCAACTCACTGTTGGAATCAAGCGCCGAGGCATCCACATCAATACCCAAATGCGCGAGTATGGCATCGGCCTCATGTTCTGCATCTTGATAACCATGTCCATAAAACAAACGCGCGTCTGACAAGATGGCACATATCTCGGCGCGCACACTCACAACAACACCTTTTTAAGCAAAGCCAGATAAATGTCGTGCAAAGCCGCGATGTCCTCCACCGCCACACACTCATTCACCTTATGAATACTGGCGTTGACGGGCCCTATCTCCACCACCTGTTCGCAGATATCGGCAATGAATCGGCCATCACTCGTGCCACCGGTGCACGACAATTCGCAAGTTTGCTGTGCCACTGTCTGCACCACTCCGGCCAGGCTCTGGGTCAAAAAACCGCGCTTGGTGAGGAACGACGGCGCCTGCCCAGTCCAGATGAGTTGGTAGCGCACCCCGTGCTTATCCAATACCGCTTGCAGGCGCTGCTTTAACTCATCGGCCTTGGTCACTACCGCATGCCGAAAATTAAACCACAACTCACAAGCCCCCGGAATCACATTCCCTGCGCCAGTGCCGGCCTTGATGTTGGACACTTGGAACGTGGTTGGTGGAAAAAATTCATCTCCCTTGTCCCACTCGATTGCCGCGAGTTCTGCCAGTGCCGGTGCCT